>DASUTR010000864.1:0-5585 GCA_036374535.1 Polyangiaceae bacterium | reverse complement strand
CTGGCGCGTGACGTCTGGCTGTCGCCGGGCCTGCCGCTCGTCACCGCCGCGCCCCGCTCGAGCGAGACGAGCACCGGCACGAGCGATATCCTGCTCACCTTGCCGATCTACGACGGCGTTCGGCTGCGGGGCGTCGCCTGCTTCGAGTTCTAGCGGCTCGCCGCGGCCGAGCTCCGCGCCCGCCGAACCGGCTCACCCCATGCCGCGCAGATCGGTCGCTTCCTTCACGCGATGGACGCCGAGCGCGAACGCCGCCGTACGCATCGAGCAATGGTGCGCGTCCATCACGTTACGAATTGCCTTGTGGGCGTCCATGATGTGCTTTTCGAGCGCCGTGTTCACTTCTTCTTCGGTCCACTTGAGTTTTTGCGTGTTCTGCGTCCACTCGAAGTAGCTCACGGTGACTCCGCCTGCGTTGGCCCAGATGTCGGGGACGCAAACGATGCCGCGCTCGTTGAAGATCTGATCCGCCTCGGCAGCCGTCGGGCCGTTCGCGGCTTCGAGCACGTACGGCGCCCGCACGTCGCGCGCGTTCGTTTCGTTCAACACGTGCCCGAGCGCCGCGGGCGCGAGCACGTCGCACTCGAGCGTGAGGAGCGCGCTGTTCGTGAGCGGCTCGCTGCCTCGGAACTCGGCGACGGTGCCGTACTCTTTCTGATGGGCGACGAGCGCCGGGATGTCCAAACCGTCACCCTTGAAAATGCCGCCCCGCACGTCGCTCACCGCGAGGATCTTCGAGCCCTGCGCGTGGAGAAGGCGCGCGAGCCAGCTGCCGACGTTGCCGAAACCCTGAATCGCGAAGCGAGTCCCTTCGAGCTTCTTTCCCGCGGCGGCCAGCACTTCGCGAATGGCGATCATGCAGCCACGGCCGGTCGCCGCGTCGCGCCCGAGAGAGCCGTGAAGCTCGAGGGGTTTGCCCGTCACGACCGCCGGGTTGAAGCCCTGACGGCGACTGTACTCGTCGAAGAACCACCCCATCACCTGCGCGTTCGTGTTCATGTCGGGCGCCGGAATGTCCGTGACGGGCCCGATCACGGGTACGATCTGCTCGACGAACCGTCGCGTGAGACGCTCGAGCTCGCGGCGCGAGAGCTGCTTCGGGTCGACCTGGATCCCGCCCTTCGCGCCGCCGAAGGGCACGTCCACGACCGCCGTCTTCCACGTCATGAGCGACGCGAGCGAGCGCACCTCGTCGAGATCGACGTCAGGATGGTAGCGAAGGCCGCCTTTGAACGGGCCGCGCGAATCGTCGTGCTGCACGCGGTAGCCGATGTAGTGACCGATGGAGCCGTCATCGAGCTCGATCACGAGCTCGACGCGAAGCTCGCGGCTGGGCGTTACGAGCACGGCGCGGTACCGCTCCGGCAGCTTCAGGAGCTCGAACGCCTGCTGGAGGTAGTGATTGGTCGTCTGGTACGCGTTCAGCGCCATCGTCGCTCCTTCGCGAACACGGAAAGCTCCGAGCGTAGTCCGCTCTTGGTCTCTTCGTCGAGACGAACGAACGCGCCGATTCTAACCGATCGAAAGATCGGCTAGGTTCTAGGTTCGGGCCGAAGGGCGGCGCGGCGAAACGAAGGACGAGGTGGCCAGCATGACGACGACACGTCACATCGCGACGATAGCGGCGCTTGCCGTCGGATTTTCCAACGTCGGCTGCAAATCGGCGAAACGCATCGTCGAGCGTTTCTCGCCGGCAGCGTCGAGCTCCGCACAGCCAGCCGACCCGGGCCGGGCGGCGACCGAGGCGGAAGCGGCCGCGTTCGCCGATGAGCTCGGGCGAGCCGTCGCGGCGAACCAGGGACTCGCGTCGCTCGTCGATACCGAGGCGATCATCACGCGCGGTTTTTCGGACCTCGAGCTCCCCGCGAACGCCGCGAAGACGGCGGCGGACGCCATGGCGAAGAGCTTCGGCCAGACGCTCGCGTTCGGCCTGAAGGGTGGAGGCAGCTACAAGCTGCTCAAGAACGAAATCTCCGGCAACGAACGGCGCGTCCGCTTTCGCCTGCTCGGCGGCGACGGCGCCTTCAACTACCACGACTACGTGGTGGTCGTTCGGAAGGGCGCGACCCGAGCGGTCGACATCCACATGCTGACGACGGGCGAGCCCATCAGCACGACGCTCCGGCGCTCGCTCTTGCCGCTCGCGGCAGAATCGAAGAAGGGCGTCATCGAACGACTCACGTCGAAAGAGAACACTTACCTCCAGCACCTGAGCTCCATCACGAAGATGAGCCAGTTCCAGACCGATGCGAAAGGCGCGCTCGCGGCGTACGCGACGCTTCCGGACGTGCTGAAAACCGACAAAAACTTGCTGATGTTGCGCGTTCAAGCGTCCGCGCAGGTCGATGACAAAGAATACCTCGCGGCCATGGAGGACTATCGAAAGGCGTTCCCGAACGACCCTGCGATGCGCGTGATTTCAATCGACTATTTTTACATGAAGAAGATGTACAAGGAAGCGATCGAACAGGTGGCGGCGCTCGAAGCCGCGAGCGGTCCCGACGCGCACCTCAATACGCTCCGCGGTCGCATCCAGGCCGAGCTCGGCAATCTCGACGACGCGCGCGCCGAGCTCACGAAGGCGCTCGCGCTCGAGCCGGATCTCGCCGAAGCCGCGACCTTCGCCATCCTCCTCGACCTTACGACCAACGACGAGTCGGGCGCGATCGCCAAAATCAAGAGCGCGCGCAAACACAACGTCGACCTCGCGGGCCTTGCTCAGGATCAGCGCTACGTCGCGCTGCTCGCAAAACCGGGCGTGCAGAAGAAGCTCGACGCGCCCGATCCCGCACCCTCGGGCGCGCCTTGAGCCAGAATCCGTTTCAGCCGCCCGCCGACGACTCGCTCGCGGTTCATGCGCCGCGGGCGACCGTCGACCCCGAGACCGCGCGTGTCATCGGCGAGCGCATCAAGCGGCTCAATCGAAACAGTCTCCTCATCGGCAGCGTCGCGCTGCTCTTTCAGACCCTATCGCAGGGCATGGCACCGTTGCCCAAAGTCCTCGTGTATCTCGCGAGCACGGCAGCGCTCGTCTACGGGCTTTCGCTCTACGCGAAAATGCGCAACCAGAGCCCCTGGTTCGGAGCCTTCGGCTTGTTGAGCTGCCTCGGGCTCGTCGTGCTGCTTTTTCTTCCGAAAATGTGCCACAACTGCAACGCGAAGACGAACGCGAAGACGTGCTCGCAATGCGGCGCGCCCGCGCCGCTCTGAGAACGCGCTTCGCGCTATTCGCGCCCGATGGCGTCGAGAATGTCGGCGTCGGTGAGCACTCGTTCGCTCGCTCGCGCTCGCGCGAGCACGCGTGCGACGAGCGCCTCGTCGGGCGCGACGCCGTGGCGCTCGAGCCAAGCGACGACGTTGGAAGCTCCGGACATCCCGCCCACGAAGATTTCGTGGGCGCGGCCGAGCGACGCGGCCGGGACGGCGCTGTAGACGCGGTCGGCGACCCATTCGCTCTTTTTCCGCGCTTTCTCGATGGCGGAAGCATGAACGCCCGTCGCGGTTCGAAACGCATTCTCGCCGACGAGCGGGTGGTTCGCCGGGACGCGAAAGCCGAGCGTGGCCCCGGCGCGTTCCGCGTAGCGCGCCACGAGCTTCGGATCCGCCACGAAGCGTCCGGCGAGCAAGAGGTTCATGACGAGCAGCTCCATGGGCACGTTGCCGACGCGCTCGCCGATCCCGAGTGCCGTCGCGTGCGCGCGCTGCACGCCCGCATCGAGGGCTGCGAGAGCGTTCGCGAGCGCGAGCCCGCGGTCGTTGTGACCGTGCCAGTCGAGGGCGACGCTCGGAGCGCGCTCGGCGACGAGCGAGCGCGTGAATCCGACGAGCCGCCGCACGCCTTCGGGCGTGGCGTGCCCCACCGTGTCGCAGAGACAGAGCCGAGTCGCGCCCGAATCGAGCGCGAGCGCGAAGAGCTCGTGAAGCACGGCGGGGCGCGAGCGCGTCGTGTCCTCGGTGACGAACGTCGCGGAAAGACCCGCCCGCCGGAGCACCGCGAGCGCGTCTTCCACCATGTGCCGCACGCGCGCGAGCTCCCAATCCTCGGCGAACCAGCGAATGTCGCTGGAGCCGACGAACGCGTGCGCTTCGAGCTCCATGCCCGTCGCCTGCGCGAGCTCGACGATGGCGCGCATGTCCGCTTCGAGCGTGCGCCCGGCGACCGCGACCCTGAGGGGTAGCCGTTCGCTCGCGATCAGCTCGCACGCGCGGCGCGCTTCCTCGAACGCCTGCCGTGAGCTCCCCGGTAAGCCGAGGTTCACGCATTCGACACCGATGGCGGCCATGAGCCGGAGGAGCTCCGCCTTCTCGTCGAACGAGGGGGCCCGCACCGCGGCATTTTGCAGACCGTCGCGCAGCGTGTCGTCGAGCAGCGCTGGCACGCGCGCCCGCGCAAGATCGCCCTCCGGCGCGTTCCAGTCGTGGATCAAGCCGGAGCGGGCCTCGCTCGAGGACATCGGCCGGAGCGTAACCCGCGGATGGCGGGCACGCGAGCGGCAGGCGGCTTTCGCTTGACGGGCCGCCCAATATAGCCCATACCCCCATAGGGCATAAACCATGCTGCACGGACCCGCCAAAAATAAGGTTCTCCAGCGCCTCCGCCGCATCGCGGGCCAGGTCGAGGGGGTCGCGCGCATGGTCGAAGACGATCGTTACTGCGTGGATGTGTTGCTCCAGATCGCCTCGGCCGAGGCGGCGCTCGCACAAGCCGCGAAAGCGGTGCTGCGCTCGCACGTCGAGTCGTGCGTCGCCGACGCCGTCGCGAGCGGCAAACCCGCCGAACAGAAGCGCAAGCTCGACGAGCTCTTGGAAGTGTTCGCCCGCTACGGCTGGGGCGGAAGGGGATGACATCATGGCGCACGACGACCACCACCGGCATCACGGGCAGGACGCGGACGCTCCGGATCATCACGGGCACCATGGCTCCGCCAATCACGCTCCTGCTCCTCTCGAGCCCTCCCACGGCGCGTGCTGTCACCACGAATCGCACGCCGCGGTAGCTCCAGCCGTCGCCGCACCCAGAGGGGGCGCGAGCGAATGGACGTGCCCGATGCATCCCGAGATCGTGCGCCCGGGTCCCGGCTCGTGCCCGATCTGCGGCATGGCGCTCGAACCACGCGTGCCGGTCGCGGGTGAAACCGACGACGGTGAGCTCCGGGACATGCGCCGGCGTTTCGCCGTCGCCCTCGCGCTGTCGGCGCCGTTGTTCGTGCTCGCGATGGGCGACATGCTCGTCGGGCACGCCGTTTCGTCGGCGTTGCCGCCGCGCCTTCGCACGTTCGTCGAGCTCGCGCTCGCGACGCCCGTTTGTCTATGGGCGGCTTTTCCCTTCCACGAGCGGGCCGTCGCTTCCGTACGCAGCGGGCACCTCAACATGTTCACGCTCATCGGGCTCGGCGTGAGCGTGGCGTTCGGCTTCAGTGTCGTCGCGACCCTCGCCCCGGGACTCTTTCCCGCCGCCTTCCGCGGCGCGCATGGCGAAGTGGCCACTTACTTCGAAGCCGCGTCCGTCATCACCACGCTGGTGTTGCTCGGCCAGGTCCTCGAGCTCCGAGCGCGGAGTCGCACGAGTGAAGCCGTGAGGAAGC
>DASUTR010000863.1:0-2272 GCA_036374535.1 Polyangiaceae bacterium | reverse complement strand
AGAAGGATCAGACTTGGTATCTGCTTCTGGCCACCGAGTTCGCGGTGCTCGAAGGCGCTCGAGACGAAGCGCTCGGCAGGTACGATGCCGTCGATCGGCCCCTTTACTCCCCGCGCGTTGGACTCGAGAGCGAGGTCGTGCCGCGCTTTTTGAGGCTGCGCACCGGCTCCTATCTCGAGCTCCCCGTCACGGAAGAGGGCGAAGCTCGCCTGCACGGCACCGTCGGCGCCGACATCAAGCTCTTCAGGTGGGGGGTGTTCGGACTCGTTCACCCGTTCGATTGGTGGCAGCTGTCGCTCGCAGCGGACGCCGCGGAGGCATACCTCAACACGTCGTTCAGTGTCGGATTCTGGCACTGACGGTCTCGGCGGAAGCCGACAGCCGAGATTCGGTCCGCTAGCGCGAACGTCGCGATCCTTCCACGAGCTTCAAGAAGCGGCGAAGAACCGGGTTCGTATTGCGGCGACGCCAACAGGCCCCGACGGACCAGCGAGCTTCTCGATCGCGCACGGGATGCAGCCCGAGGCCCGCAAGCGGTTCGTCCTCGAGGGAGGCCGGCACGAGCGTCATGCCCATCCCAGCTCGAACGAAGGCAAGGGCAGTCGAGAACTCGGTGACGTCCTGGACGACCTTTGGTTGGAACCCGTACTTGGCGAACAGAAGTAGCGTGTGCGCACGAAAGTCCGGCGAACGCGTCCCGTCGAGCAAGATGAAAGGCGCCTCGCGGCAGTCGGCGAGCGACAAGTCTCGCTGAGCCGTGCGAGATTGCGTGACGAGCACCATGCGGTCGTCGGCAACACGTGCGGCGGAGTAGCCGTCGGGCGGCGACGGCGGCAGCCTGAGGAAACCGACGTCGATGGTGCCGTCCTCGAGAGCCGCGAATTGCTCGGCCGTCGACATGTCCTCGAGTCGAATCTCGACGTTCGGTGAGCTCGACCGAAGCTTCACCACGAGGCCAGGAACGAGATCGAGCGTCGTTCTACCGAAGCCAATCGCGAGCCGCCCGACTTCACCCCTGGCTTGCCGCCTTCCCGCTTCGAGAACGCCGTCGGACCGCTTCACCAGATCGATCGCAAGCGGAAGAAACGTCGTCCCGAGGGTCGTAAGCCTCGTTCCATGCGTGCCTCGTTCGAGGAGCTCACCGCCGAGCTCCTCCTCGAGTCGACGCATCTGCTTGGTCAGCGCGGGTTGACTCAGGTGCAGCACTCGCGCTGCCCGGCCGAAGTGCAGATGCTCCGCCAAGACGGCGAACGACCGCAGGAGAGGCAGCTCCATAACCTCAGGTTATCACCACCATGAAAAATAGCCATTGGACGAATTGAGGACACGATCCACGATGAGGTCATCGTGGTGAAGCTGATCTGCATCGACGCCGACGGAACTCTGGTCGGAGCCGGGGATCGGATTGCCGAGAGGGTATGGACCGCAGCGGCCCGTGCGGCGGACGCCGGCATTCGTTTGGCGCTCTGTACGGGACGCCCCGCGTTTGGCGTCACGCGAACCTATGCCGAGCGGCTTCTCCCGGACGGGTGGCACGCGTTTCAGAATGGCGCGAGCCTCGTTCGCCTCTCGACCAACGAATCGCGCTCGGCTTCACTCGGGGACGAAATCGTGATGGAGCTGAAGAGGCGGTCCAGGCGGACCGGTCGCATTCTCGAGCTCTACTCGGACGATGGCTACGCCGTGGAGAGCGTGAGCGAAGTCGTCTTGCGGCAGGCGGAGATCCTCGGTGTTCCCTGCGTTGCTCGTTCGCTCGACGACTTCGCAGGGCCGGTCGTCAGCGCGCAGTGGCTCATTCCCCACGACGAGCTTTTCGCGGTCATGAGCGAGCCGCACGACGGCTTCGAGGTCGGGCCTTCGACCGCCCCGAGCATCCCCGACACGTGCTTCGTCAATCTCACCGCGCCAGGCATCGACAAGGCGAGCGCGGTTCGCGCGCTCAGCGAGATCTACGGGTGCTCGCTCGACGACGTGATGTTCGTGGGAGATGGCATGAACGACGTCGCTGCCATGCAAATCGTCGGCACACCCGTGGCCATGGGAAACGCCGCTCCAGCGGTGCGGGCATTCGCCAAGTACCAAGTCGGCGACGTGGACGCGGGCGGCCTCGCGGACGCACTGGAGCTGGCCATCGACCAGTCCAGAAGAACGCGGCCGACGGTGCCGGCGCCGTTGCACGCTTCCATCTGAGCGCGCCCTCCGGCTGGGCGCGACCGAGCGCCCTGATGGGCATGACACGGCACGGGCCGAGGAGATATGCTCTTCGCCCCAG
>DASUTR010000862.1:0-10951 GCA_036374535.1 Polyangiaceae bacterium | reverse complement strand
GAACCGCTGGGGCGCGGCGCTCTTCACCGCACTACTCGTCGCGAGTTGCGCAGAGCTCCTCGGTCTCGATGCGGGGGATTCGGCCGGTGGCGGGGGACGCCTCCCCACGGGAGGCGGCGCCACGCGCGGAGGCGCGAGCGGAGCCCTTTCTGGCGCCGGTGGCCGCGGCGGCGGAGCAGCAGGTGAGGCGGGGCGGGGCGACGCCGCTGCGGCGGGGAGCTTGCGCGGCGGATCCCCCACGCGCGGCGGTTCCGGCGGAAGCGCTGGCTCCTCTGTAGCGACTGGCGGCAGTGGCAGCGGCGCCGAGGGCGGCGACGGCAGCGGCGGCGAGAACCCGTTTCCCGAATTCGATTCGCCTTGCGAAAACGCCGGAGCGATCGCCTGCCGCGCTGCAGAGTCACCATCAAGGCTACTTTGCGACGGGACGGTGTGGACGCGATGGGAGTCTTGCGACATGAACTTTCTCTGCGACCGCGAGACGGGCGCGTGCCGCGGCGTATGTTCCGGCATTCCGGGCGAGAAACGCGCCGGGTGGGTCACGTGCACCGGCTACGACGCGATGGTGTGCGGTCCGGACGGAGTAAACCCACAGCTCGAGCGCTGCGTCTTCGGCTGCACGAATAGCGAGGAGGGGCGGAAGGGGGGGTGCCACGATATGCGCGACGATCAGATGCTGTTCCACCCGCCGATACCGATCATCAGTGAGCGGATTCTCTGGGAGAAGCCGCTCATTCCCGTGTGTTTCGTGGGCGGCGGTTGGACGTCGGACGAAGTGCGAACCATTCGCGACGCGGCCGACGCCGCCTGGGGTCGATTCACGGCCGTCGGCTTCAGCGGATGGACCTCGTGTGACGACGCAGCGCTCGACCGCAGCGCGGCGCGCGTCGAGCTCCGCCGGGTCACCGGATGCGGCCGAACGCTGGCGCAGATGCCCCGCACCGGCTTCCCCGGACCCGGCGCGGTGCTGCCCATCGATCTTTGTCTCAGCTATTACGACGCCACGCGCGCGTCGTCCCCAAATACCGACGGAGCTCTCCTCGCCGCGATCTCGGTCCACGTCTTCGGGCACGTGCTCGGCTTCCCCGACGAACGACATGACGGACTCTCCACCGACGTCATGATGGAGGGAGTTACTCTCACGCGGGTTTCGGTACTTTCGGTTGGCCAGCGCCTCTCGACGCTTCATGCAGAATACGGCGCGAAACCAGCGCAGTCGCTGGTTCATCGCGGCGGTCGTTGCCTTTCGGCGGTTTCCGGCGGGGCCCTAGCGCAGAAGGTTTGCGACGGTACGGCCGACCAAGCGTGGCGTCTAGCGAGCGGAAGAATCGCGCACGTGGCCACCAATCAGTGTCTCCGCGCGACGGGTGGAACTTCGGTCGGACTCGGGTCGTGCACGAGCGCGGAAACCTGGACGCCGGCTTCCGTGGAGTGGCGCCACGGCAATTATTGCATCAGCGTTCGGACGACCGCCGACGCGAACGCGCCCCTCGGTCGCGAATCGTGCACTGCGAGCCGCGCAGCCGATCAGCGCTGGCGTTTCGAGTTCCTCGCCGACGACAGGGTTCGTATTCGTTTGGCGCGAGACGGCCGGTGCGTGCTCCGGCCCGAGGACTGGACCTACCCGACGAATGCGAGGCTCGGAGCCTGTGACGGTGCTCGCGACATCTTCGAAATCCGCTCGGGGCGACTCGAGATGAGCGGGCGTTGCCTGAATGCGTCAACCCCACTCAACTTCGTCGCGTGTTCGGAGAACCCCGCCCAACGGTTCGCGATATCAGGAATGCTCCAGAACGATCTGGGAGCACTCACGCTCGCGGATTCGAACGGCGTCGAGCTCACGGTCTCGGTGCCGGCGTCGTCGCCTCCGCAGACTTTTGACTATCAGCTCTGACGGCGGTCTCGAATCTCGCTTTTCTGATACTCGAACCGAGGTTCGAGTTGCGCGTCGTTCCGGCGGGTCGTTTCGAAATCACGCGCCGCAGAACTCGGCCGTTGCGGCGCCCGCAGTTGCTCGCTAATCAGGCGCTGCTGTGAAAACGATCAACTGGCGTAACGTGGTGGTGGGTGTGTTCGTGTCGTCGTTCGCATTCGCCGCGTGCGGCGACAGCGACGACGGCGAATCGGGCGCCGGGGGTCGCGGTGGTACCGCGGGCACGGGCGGAAAAGGGGGAAGCGCCGGGAGTGCGGGAGAAAGCGCCGGCGAAGCGGGCATCGGCGGCAGCGCGGGCGCGAACGGCGGCGACGGCGGTAGCTCGCGGGGCGGCGGTGGCTCGGGACAGGGTGCGACGTCCGGTGACGGCGGATCGGCCGGTGATGGAGCGGGTCACGGCGGTGACGCGGGTGAAGGGGGCGCGGAAACCGGCGGAACGGCGGCGGGTGGCACGAACGCGGGCGGGACGTCCGGCGGTGGAATGGGCGGAAACATCACGAGCGGTGGAAAGGCCGGTGGCGGAATCGGCGGAGCCGCGGGCGGTGGAATGGCCGGCGGTGGAATGGGCGGAGCGGCCGCTTCGGCTGGTGCAGGAATGGCCGGAGCGACGGCCGGCGGCTCGGCAGGAATGGCCGGAGCGGCAGGTGGCACGAGCACTGCGGAAAACTGCGAGAACTCGCTCGACGACGACGGCGACACGCTCGCGGACTGCGCCGACTCGGATTGCGCGCTCCCGTGCGCGCTGTCATGCCCGGCGGGAACGACGCGTGCCGTCTACGCCGCAACCGGCCTGCCGCGGACGATCGCCGACGACAGCGGAAGTTCGTTCACGACTTCGGCGCTGACGATCGCCCCCCGGGGATGGATCGCGGACATCGCGGTCGAGGTGAGCGTGTCGCATCCGAAGGTGTCCGATCTCGCGCTCTTTCTCGAGGCGCCTCGGGGTCGAGTGTACCTTTCGCTCTTCAACGGCGCCGACGGCGATGACTACGCCCGCACCGTTTTCGCCCGCAGCGGCTCCACGTCGATCGTGTCGGGCAGCGCGCCGTTTACCGGCGTATTCCGTCCCGAACAGCCGTTCGAGTGGCTGTACGGCCTTCCGCTTCAGGGCATCTACCAGCTGTCCGTCTCCGACTTCGAACCGACCGGCGCGGGCTCGATTACGGGCTTCTCGGTCGCCACGTGCGAGTGCCGCGAAGGCTGCGAGTTCGGTCCGATAGCGTGTCAGAACGCCATCGACGACGACGCTGACGGGCTCGTCGACTGCGCCGAGGCCGCGTGCGCCGGCGAGCCGGCGTGCACGGCGCCGCGCGAGTGGGCTTGCGGCGACGGCATCGACAACGACGGCAACGGCCAAACGGACTGCGCGGACGACGACTGCTACTGGTTTTGCGTGATCCTCGGCCCGACATGCACCGGGCCCGATCGGCTGTTCTCGTACGGCGCGCGCGGCTTGCCGCTCACGATTCCGGAGACGCCGGCGTTCTTCATTCAAGAGGTGTACGCGTCGGCACCGGGCACCGTAGTCGGGACCGCGGTCCGTCTGGACGTGACGCACGGTTACGTCGCTGACCTCACCTTTTACCTCTCGGCGCCCAGCGGCGAATCGGTGCTCCTGGCTCGCGGCAACGGCGGCAGCGGAAACAACTACTCGGTAACGATCCTCGCCGATAATGCGCCTCGCGGCGTCATCGGGAGCGCCGGCAACAACACGGCGCCATTTTCGGGACCGTACCGGCCCGAGTCCCCCCTTGCGAGCCTCACCGGCAAGCCTGCACAGGGCCTGTTCCTCGCCGACATCTACGACACCTTCGAGGGTGAGGGCGGGACCGTGAACGATTTTACGCTCGGACTCTGCGTGACGCCGCCGCTGTGAGAGGCGTGCGTCGTCGCTTCACCGCACCCGCATAGCTCGTGAGCTCCCGCGCGCGAGCGCGTACTCGCCGATGCGGTCGATGCTCGCCTGGAACTCGGGGAACATCGGAGCGAGCGCGTGCCAGAGGTGCACGCGGTCCGGGTATTCCTCGAGCGTGACCTCGACGCCCGAAGCTTGGGCGACGCGCGCGAACGAGGTCACTTGGTCGTAGAGCATCTCGGCCGTGCCGATCTGGAGCAGGAGAGGCGGCAATCCACGGAGCTCGGCGCGCGCCGGGGAGGCGAGCGGAGCTCCTGGATCCTTGCCGGAAAGGTACTCTCGCTGCCAGCGGTCGAACATCCACGGAGACGCCCAATCGAACGGCTCGTTGTCCCGAATCGAACCCGAGCGATCGGTGAGATCGACGCAGGGGGAGAGCAGCACCGCTCGAGCGGGCAGCGCCTCGCCTCGATCGCGCAGCGTCAGGAGGAGCGCGAGCGCGAGGTTGCCGCCCGCAGAGTCTCCCGCGACGACGACGTCGGACGGCCGCGTGCCCGACTCGAGAAGGGCGCGATAGACCGCGAGCACGTCTTCGAGGGCGCTCGGGAAGGGGTGCTCGGGTGCCAGGCGGTAAAGCGGAAAGACGAGCCGTGCCTCCGCGGAAAGAGCGATGCGCGAGCAGAGCTCGCCGTGGGAGCGCTCCGAACCGTAGAGGAAGCCGCCGCCGTGAAGGTAGAGGATCACTCGCTCGGACGAAATGCGCTGACGAGGGTTGATGTCGATGCAGTCGACGTCGCCACGCGCGCTTCTCGTCCACGTGACCCGTTTCGAGCTCGGGTTCTGTCCCTTCAGGGACGCCCACGCCTTGCGCTCTTCCGCGGGCTCGAGGCGCGCCACGCGCTCGTGAAATCGCTTCTGAGCGCGGGTCACGACTTCGTAACCGAACGTCCAAGAAGGCCGCAGCGGACCGCGCCGAAGGCGTGCGAACGCGACGGATACGACGCTCAGCCAAAGGTAGACGACGAACCAAGCCATCGCGAAACAGCCTAGGTCGCCCTCCCCGCCGGGGGCGATGACCGAAGCCGCCAAGCCTTGTAGCTTCGCTCGCCATGCAGCTCACGATCTCGTCGCAGATGGCCAAGCGATTACCCGCTCTGGCTCGAGCGCTGGGCGTGGATCCAGCCGACCTTTGCAGGCGACATCTCATCGACGAAACGATCCTCGAAGAGCGCACCGGCCGAGTACCGCTCGACAATGTCCTCGCTGGTTTGGAGGAGCTCGCGGCCCTGACGCGTCATCCGAGCCTCGGGCTCGCGCTCGCGCAGAACGCCGTGCCCGAGGCGTATCACACTCCAGCCCTCGTGCTCCTGGCGAGCGACACCTTACGTGAAGGCTTCGCTCGCGCGTTCGCGCTGCAGCGTCTGTGGGGAGACGGCAATCGATTCGCCCTCGCGGAACCCGACACTCTCGGCCGCGCAGAAGCAGGGCTCGCAGTAACCTTTGCCATTCCGGGCAGCCGGCGCGCCGGCCACGGCATCCTCGAGGTCTGCGCGCTCTGCGAGACTCTGGCTGGGGCTCGGGCGCTCACGGGACGTTCGACCGAATCGGCGCTGGCCGTGGGCTTGCCTTCGACGAGCGACGATCTCGGCGAGCTCACGCGCTTTTTCGGCGTCGTGCCGGCAATCGGCGTCGAGCGCGCGTTCGTCGTTCTTTCGAGCTCGCTCGTCGACGCGCGGCTTTCGAGTGCCAATGCGCTGTTTCTCTCGGTGTTCGAGCGCCAGGCACGCGAGGAGCTTGCTCGCCTGCCTCTCGAGAGCGATCTGCTCGAGAACGTGGCTGCTCAGATCCGCCGCGGGCTCGTGCGAGGACACTTCACGCTCGGCAACGTCGCGGACGCGCTCGGGACGAGCCCCCGCACGTTGGAGCGTCGACTGGCCGAGCAAGGCCGGAGCTATCACGAGCTCGTCGAGACCATTCGGCGCGAGCTCGCTTCGCGCCTGCTCGAGGAAGGTCGAGGTATCGACGAGGTGGCCGCGCTGCTCGGCTACACCGAGCGTTCTTCCTTCCACCGCGCCTTCGTGCGCTGGTTCGAAATGACCCCGGCGGAATTCCAACGAAGCAGGACGCGGCGGTGAATCCCAGGGCCGCCGCTCCGCGGCCACGTCCGTTCAAGTATGCGGAAGGAATTGCAGTTCTCGGAGGTCACCGCCCGGTCGCAAGGCGAACCGGGTGGGACTTCGGACGACACGAGCGTACAGAAGGCGCGAGGCGACGCGGGCATTACGGCCGTGGGTCGCTCGACCGTTGAGCGCTATAGGTGCTTCACGCCTCCCTTGTCCGAACCCATGCCTAGAAGCAGTAGCCAGGCCCCGCCCGCTCAGACCGACACCGTTCCCTGGCTCGAGGGACCCCCGCAGTTGCAGAAAGACGACGAGCGCCTGCAGCAGGCGATCCGAGCCGGCAACATCGGCATCTTCGAGCACGATCACGAAACGGACGTGATCTACTGGTCGCCCGAGCTCCGCGACATGTACGGCTGGGACATGGAGGAGACGGCATCGCTTCCGAAGATCGTCTCCCACGTGCATCCGGAGGACGTGCCGCGTGTCATCGCCGCGGTGCGCTGGGCACACGATCCGGCGGGCGACGGAGCGTTCGACATCGAACATCGCATCCTCGACCGCAGCGGCCGGTTGCGCTGGGTGCTCACGCGCTCGCGCACGCACTTCAGCTCGGCGTCCGGGCAGCGACGCCCGGCTAGGACGATCGGCGCCGTTCAAGACGTGACCGATCGCCGGGTCGCCGAGGAGCGGTTGCGAGTCCTCGACACGGTGTTGAGCTCGAGCGCGCAGGCCATTGCCATCGCCGACCCGCGCGGAGAGCTCACGTTCGCGAATACCGCGCTCCGTCGCTTGTGGGGTTACTCGGACGGCGAGGAGCTGCTCGGTCGTTCGATTTTCGAGCTGTGGAAGGCCGACGAGCAACCGGCCGAGGTGCTCTTGCGGGTCCGCGAGCAGCGCTTGCTCACGGTGGAAATGTCGGCGACTCGCCTCGACGGCACGTCGTTTCATCTCGCCATCACCGCAGAAGCCGTGTGCGACCCGCAGGGGGAGCTCAAGCAACTGCTCGTCACCTTCACGGACGTGACCGACCGAAAGCGGCTCGAAGCGGAGCTCGCGCACGCGCAGAAGATGGAGTCCATCGGCCGACTCGCCGGCGGCGTCGCCCATGACTTCAACAACCTGCTCACCGTGATCTGCGGCGGCCTCGAGCTCGGCCTGAATCGGCTCGCGCTCGAACACCCGAGCCGGACGTATCTCGCGGACGTCTCGGACGCCGCGCGGTCGGCCGTAGCGCTCACGCGCCAACTTCTCGCGTTCTCCCGCAAGGAGCTGATTGCTCCCAAGGTGCTCGACCTGAACGAAGTGATCGGCCGCGTTCGCAACATGATCTTGCGGCTGCTCGGCGAGGACATTCGCCTCGAAATGCGGCTCGGTCCCCACCTCACCCCCATCTGCTTCGACCCCGGACAGATGGAGCAGATCCTCCTGAACCTGGCGGTCAACGCGCGTGACGCCATGCCGAACGGCGGACAGCTCGTCATCGAAACGTCCAACATCGAGCTCGACGCGAACTATGCCCTCGAGCACGTGAGCGCCCGACCGGGCGCGTATGCCCTGCTCACGGTCAGCGACAACGGCGCGGGCATGAGCGAAGAAGTTCGCGCCCACCTTTTCGAGCCGTTCTTCACCACGAAGGGCGCGGGCAAGGGGACGGGCCTCGGTCTCGCCATGGTGTACGGCGCCGTTCGTCAGAACGGCGGCTACGTGGCGGTCGACTCGGTGCTCCACCGTGGCACGACGTTCAAGATCCACCTGCCCGCGGCGACGGGCGCCTCACAGTCGGCAAATGAACGCACTTCGCTCGATGTCGCGACGGGCACCGCTTCGGTGCTCCTCGTCGAAGACGACGACAAGGTGCGCTCGCTCACGAAAAAGGTGCTGCAGGGCTTCGGCTATACGCTGCACGATTTCGCGAACGGTGAGGATGCGCTGGCCGCGCTGGCGTCGCTCCGTCCGGTGCCCGAGCTCCTCATCAGCGACGTGATCATGCCGGGGATCAACGGTCGGGTCCTGGCCGAGCGCGTTCTTGCCGCGCTGCCGGGCATCCGCGTGCTCTTCGTTTCGGGATACACGCAAGACGTGATCGCCGAGCACGGCGTCCTCAAAGCCGGCATCGAGTTTCTGGCGAAGCCGTACTCCATCGAGCAGCTTTCGCACCGCGTGCACGAAATCCTGTACGGCGAGCGCGACTAGCGCACGGTCCGTCAGCGCCCCTCGCCCTCGGGCACCGAAGCCGCGTCGCACTCGAGCTCGAGCGCCAAAAGCTCGGACACGGTCTGGCGCCTGCGCACGAGCTTCGCGTCGTTGCCGTCCACGAGCACCTCGGCAGCGAGCGGACGCGTGTTGTAGTTCGAGGACATCGAGGCACCGTAGGCGCCGGCATCGTGGAAGACGACCAGGTCCCCGACGCACGCTTCGGGCAGCGGGCGCGTCAGCACCACGCCGCCTTCGCCCTGTGTGAACACGTCGCCCGACTCGCACAGCGGACCGGCCACGACCCGGTGGCACGGCGTGAGATCGCGCTCGCCCTCCGACAATACGCTGATGCCGTGATGACTGCCGTACATGGACGGCCGCATCAGGTCGTTGAAGCCCGCGTCGACGAGCACGAAGTGGTTCTTGCCCATCTGTTTCGTGGCGCGCACCTCGGAGACGAGCACCCCGGACTCCGCCACCAGGTAGCGACCGGGTTCGATCTCGAGCTCCAACTTTCGACCGAAGCGCTGCTCGAGCTTCATGCGCGCTTCGTTCCAGAGCGTGAAGTAGTGGTCGGTGTCGATGCGCGGCTCCTCCACGCGGTAGGGAATCGACAGGCCGCCGCCCGCAGAGATGGCGTGGATCGGCGCGGGCAGCTGCTCGACGAGCTTCACCATCGCGTCGCACACCTGGGAGAGGTGACGGTAGTCGGCGCCCGAGCCGATGTGCATGTGCAGGCCGACCAAGTCGAGGTCATACGCGCCGATCGCCTGTAACGCGAGCGGCAGATCGCCGTGCCAGATGCCGTGCTTGCTGTGCTCGCCGCCGGTGTTGGTCTTGTTGCTGTGGCCGTGACCGAAGCCGGGATTGATGCGCAGCCACACGCGGTGACCCCTGGCGGCCCGGCCGAGCTGGTGCAGCATGTCGACGGAGCCCGCATTGACCGGAATTTCCTGCGTGACCACTTTGTCGAGCGTGGCGCCGTCGAGCAGGTCCGCAGTGAACACGAGCTCGGACAGGCCGCCGCGCGACGAGAAGCCGGCTGCGAGCGCACGCTCGATCTCGCCGAGTGACACCGCGTCCACCACGACGCCGTGTTCGCGCATCAGGCGCAAGATGGAGACATTGGAGCAAGCCTTCTGCGCAAAGCGAATCGTGTCGAACGCGCGCAAGTCGCGGATGCGAGCGCGGATCGTCTCGGCGTCGTAGACCCAGAGCGGGGTGCCGTAGCGCTTCACGAGCGCGCGCAGGCTGGCTTCTGGAACGACGAGCGGCTTCTCGTTCGGGAGGGCGGTCATGCTGGGCGTGAGCATGGCCGAGCTCGGCGCGCGCGCCATCCGCGGGCCGCGATCCGCTGGATTTGGCTCGAGTCACCACGTCCGGACGCGAGCGGGGCCCGCGCCCTCGGCACCGCGACGCGTTCGGGTTCCACGACGTGCTAATTTTCGAAAAGCTCATGCACGCTTTCTTGTCGCAACGACTCACCTTCGCGAGCGCCTTCCTGCTCGCGGCGTCGGCCCTCGCCGAGCCCCCCTCCGAAGTCGGCTCGCTCGTCACCGCGAACGTCGGTCCCCTACGAACGACTCAGGGCTCCATCGCCTGCCGGCTCTACAAATCGGGAGACGGGTTCCCCCGAAACTCGAGCGGCACCGTCACCCGGCGCGTGAAGGTCACCGGCGCCGTCACGCGCTGCGCCTTCGACAAGCTCCCGCCCGGCACCTACGCGATCATGGTGCATCACGACGAAAACGACAACAAGAAGTTCGACAAGAACTTCCTCGGCATTCCGCTCGAGGGTTACGGAGCGTCGAACAACCACACACCCGCGCTCAGCGCGCCGACGTGGGAAGCGTCCAAGTTCATGGTCGAACGCGGAATGAAGCGCGAGCTCGCGATCGCTGTTCGCTACTGAATCCGTCGCTCGCTCGCTCGACGGCGCGCGCCCAGGCTAGTCCCGAATGAAGCCGAAGCGATAGTTCACACCGACGAGCATCTGCGTGCGCCCGAAGAAGCCGAGCTCGGTTCGGATTTGAAAGCGTCGATCCAAATCGGCGTCGAAGCCGATGAGCGCGTTCCACGGGTTCGCGAGCGCCTTGTCGAGCTTGTAGTGGATCACGGGGTCACGATCGCCCGTGGGGAAGCGGCCGCCGAACGCGCCCACCGCCGCTTGATCGTCGGGCCCGAGACCCCGATACCAGCGCGCGATCTCGCCTTCGACCGTTCCCTTGTTTTCCTCGCCGACGGCGTCGCTCAGCCGGATCGACCCGGACGTGTCGGCTTGAACGTCCTGGCGCATCGCGCCAATCCAACCCGAGATCGCCACCTTGTTCGTGATGGGGAACCGCTTGCCGATACGCGGAGCGAAGACGAACGTGCGCACGGGCGACTCGAGATTCGAAAGCTGGTTCCAGGTGAAGTTTGCGTCCACGGCGCCGAAGAAACCGAAAAACCCGAAGGCGCCGGTTGCACCGAAGCCGCCGCCGTAGCCCGTCTGCGTCGAGCCGGCACGCAGCGGAAACGGCTTCGACAAAATCGCATCGCCCTCGGTCGAGATGAGGTAGTTCGCGAGGCCGTACACGTTCAAGAACGGAAGGACCCAGAGATCGAGCCTCGCGTTCGCGGCCTGGACGTTGGAATCGAGGCTCTCGAACTTGACGAACCGGCTCACGTCGGCGAACTCGCCGTCGTTCACCGCCACCTGCAGGTTTTTCACGTCGATCGGCTGGACGGCTTCGAGGTACGTGATGCCGAAACCGAAGGGGTACGGAAACAGGATGCCCTTCGACGCGAGCTCCTTTCCCCAGAGCGGGAACATGTACTTCCACTCGTAGGGCTCGTTGCCGCCAT
>DASUTR010000861.1:0-4515 GCA_036374535.1 Polyangiaceae bacterium | reverse complement strand
GGCTCGAGCTGGCAAGCGGCGCAGCCGTCGCCGGCCGTCGCGTTGCCGTCATCGCACTGCTCGACACCCTGATACACGCCGTCGCCGCAGTCGTTGCAGGCGATGTTCGGAATGGAGCAGGTAAAGCCGGGCTCGACGGTGCCACAGGTCGCGCTGCAGCCGTCGCCGCCCCTGAGATTGCCGTCGTCACAGGCTTCGCTCGCGCCGCGTACGCCGTTGCCGCAAAGGTCACAGGCGCGGCCCGGCGTGCGGCAGTACCACGGTGCCGCCGCGGCTTGGCAGCTCGCCGAACAACCGTCGCCGTCGACTCGGTTGCCGTCGTCGCACGTCTCGCCGGAGTCGAGCATGCCGTTGCCGCAGCGCGTGCAGCTCGCGCCGGTGGGGCAAATCCAGCCTGGCTCGACGAGCTTGCAGTCGTTTCGACAACCGTCGCCGGACGTCGTGTTGCCGTCGTCGCAGCGCTCGTGCGCATCGACGGTGCGGTTACCGCATTGCTCGCACGCCTGGCCGACGACCGGACAGGACCAACCCGCCGAGACGCTGCGGCAATCGCTGGCGCAACCGCCGGCCGCACCCGCGTCGTCGCAGACCTCGCCGCTTTGCAGTACGCCGTCGCCGCAGCGGTAGCAGCGTCCGCCCGTCGCCGGGCAGGTCCAACCCGACTGCACCGTGCACGTCGAGCTGCAACCGTCGCCGGTCGTCGTATTGCCGTCGTCGCACGCTTCCGTGCCGCGCACGAGCCCGTTGCCACAGCGGTCACACAGGCTCTTGCTCGTGTTCGTCGGGTTGGGGAAGCACGTGTAGCCCGCTTCGGCGGCGCAGAGGTAGCAGCCGTCTCCCGTGGCCGTGTTCCTGTCGTCGCAATCCTCGCCGGCGTCGAGGAGCCCGTTGCCGCAGCGCGTGCAGCCGCCGGGAACGCAAATGTAGCCGGGCTCGACGGCGCGGCAGTCGGCGCGACAGCCGTCGCCCGACATCGCGTTGCCGTCGTCGCATGCCTCGTGCGGCGAGCTCACGACGCGGTCGCCGCAGCGCAGGCACGGCTGTCCGAGCGCCGGGCACTGATACGCCGGATCGATCGAGTAGCAGTTGTCGGCGCAGCCGCCGGGAGCGCCCGCGTC
Source organism: Polyangiaceae bacterium (assembly GCA_036374535.1). Classification (GTDB taxonomy): domain Bacteria; phylum Myxococcota_A; class Polyangia; order Polyangiales; family Polyangiaceae; genus PMG-095. The sequence continues at coordinate 3,397 of DASUTR010000861.1, read as the reverse complement.
GTCACAGACCTCGATGCCTTCGAGCCGGCCGTTGCCGCAGACGTTGCAGGGAATGCCCCCGGGTGCCGGACACGTGGAGCCGGTCTCGAGGCCGCAGCTCGACGAGCAGCCGTCGCCGGGGGTCGTGTTGCCGTCGTCGCACTGCTCGTCGTAGCGCACCTGCCCGTTGCCGCAGCGATCGCAGAGCGTGCGAAGCGAGCCCTGGGGCTCACGACACGTGTAGCCGGTTTCGGTCCGACACGTCGCCGAACAGCCGTCGCCGTTCGTGTTGTTGCCGTCGTCACACTGCTCCTGGGTGCCCGCTTCCTTCACGGCGTTGCCGCACTTGAAGCAGGGTCCGCCGCTCGCCGGGCAGTTCCAGCCGCTCTCGGGCTCGCAGCTCGACGAGCAGCCGTCCCGGTCGTACCGATTGCCGTCGTCGCACACTTCGCCCGCGGCACTCGTCACGATGCCGTCGCCGCAGAGCACGCACGCTGCGCCGCCGCCCGAGCACACCGCGCCGGGCTCGAGCTGGCACGCGTCGGAGCAACCGTCGCCGGCGGCATTGTTGCCGTCGTCGCACTGCTCCTTGATGAACATGCCCTGATCTTCGATGCTGCCGTTGCCGCAGCTCACGCACGGCTGGCCCGGCACGGGGCACGACCAATCGCCGCTTTCGAGCTGGCACGCGGTCGAGCAACCGTCGTCGTTCCTCGTGTTGCCGTCGTCGCACTGCTCGTGATCGCCCGCGAACGAGCCCTCTTGCACGCCGTTGCCGCACTCGTAGCAGGGGCGGCCCTCGACGACGCACAAGAAACCCGGTTCCACGGCGCTACACGTGGCGCTACACCCGTCGCCGGCCATCGAGTTGCCGTCGTCACACGCTTCGCCGGTTTCGCGGCGCCCGTTGCCGCAGGCTCGGCACTCGCCGCCCGCGCTCGGGCACGTGTAGCCGTCTTCGATCTCGCTGCACTTGAAGAGGCAGCCGTCGCCGGAATAGCGATTGCCGTCGTCGCACGTCTCGTTCGCCTGCTTGACGCCGTCCCCGCACTCTTCGCACGGCTCGCCCGGCACCGGGCAGCTGAAGCCACCGTCGAGCTCGGCGCAGTCCGCGGCGCAACCATCCCCGGAGCGGCGGTTGCCGTCGTCGCACGCCTCGACGCCCTCGAGCCGTCCGTTTCCGCACGAGCTGCATTCGCGTCCCGGAACGGGACAGTCGTATCCGTCTTCGATTTCTTTGCAGTCGTCCGAGCAGCCGTCGCCGCCGTCCCGATTGCCGTCGTCGCACTCCTCGGCGCTCTCACGGACGCCGTTTCCGCACTCTTCGCACGTGCTGCCGGGAACCACGCAGTCGAAGCCGTCCTCTTCCGCGCAGTCGGCCGAACAGCCGTCGCCGCCGTCCCGATTGCCGTCGTCGCACTCTTCGCCCGATTGGAGCTCGCCGTCGCCGCAGCCCCGGGGGTCGGGATCCTCGCCGCCTTCACCGCCCATGCCGGCAGTTCCGCTCGTAATGATGGCTCCGGTGCCGCCCGAACCCCCCTGGCCGCTCGTACCCCCTTCACCGGCGTCGCCGCGCGGAGCGTCCTTGCGAACGGCGTCGGGGTTGCCCCCGCACGCCACGAGCAGGGGAAGAAGGAGCGAGGCGAGCTTCGTATACCGGTACGAGAAGAGTCTGCGCATGGGTTGGCGTCCGGATTGCCAACGACACACGCCGCAATCCGCCACCCCTTCGTCGGGCCACCGGCTGAAAATTCTGAAGCTTTAGAACTTTCGTCGGATAACCCGCGACTCGGTCGCACACGGGCGACACGGCACGTACGGTGAGGACTCGACCCAAACGCTGACGAACGACGTTAGCAAAGGCCGGGTGGCCGCGACCTTCACCGGTCTAGAACGCCGTGCGTGCGCCGAACGTCAATCCGCCTTCGGGCAGGACGGCCACGCCGGCCCCGGTGCCGTCGGGCCAGAGAAGCAGCGTTGCGCCGGCGGCGCCGAGCACGACGGCCGTCCCGCCGGTCAGCCACGCTGCGGTCCGATAACGGTGAAAGCGGTCGCTCGCTTCCTCGGCCGAACGCTCGAGGTCGGTCGCCTCGTAATCGTTCTTCGCGTCGATGGCGAGTCCCGTGAAGACGCCGCCGGCGACGAGTGCGGCACCACCGCCGAGGAGCAACGCCGTCCCCACCGACGCGCGTGCGCTCGCCTTGCTCGAGCCTTCGGCGTCGCGCCTTTCGGCGCGCTCCGGCGTGATGGGCACCGGAACGAGCTCTTCGCGTTGGCTCACGTAGCCTTCGTAGAAGGCCGGGCCGAAGCGTACGGCGAAGAGGCCGTCGCGCAGGGCCGAATCGAGCGCGCCGCGGGCGCGGGCGCGCGGCGGACTCGCGGCGAGCGACGCGAGCGCGACGGGTTCGCCGTTCCGCGCTCCGAGCTCGATCTCGCCGTCGGGGCGGACGACGAACAGCCTCTCTCCGAGCGGGAGATGCAGCGAAAGCCGGGCGCCCTGCTCGGGATAAACGTCGACCAAGCGCTCGCCCGACTCGCTCTCGACGAAGAAACCATGCCCCCAGCGCCCTTCGGCGCGCCCGCGTAACTCGAAGCCCTGCTTCAGCGTCGAAAGATCGAACAGCGGCGCGCGCCGATCGATGCGCGGCGGCCGCACCACGACTTCGAGCCGAGCTCGCGCGTCGCGCACGCGAAGGTTCGCCGCCGATAGGAACGCCGCGATCTCGCTGTACTCGAGGCGCCCGTCTCCGTTCACGTCCGCTCCACCGCGCAGGCCCGAGAGGAGTTGATGCGCGAAGACGCCGCCGCGATACGCGTCCCACTCGAAGCTCTGCGCGCTCGCACTCGAGGCGAGCACCGCGCCGACGTGCGGAAAACGCTCGAGCGTGGCGGCGTCGACGTAAGCCTGCCGTTCGCTCTCCGCGAGCGTCTCGAGCGTTGCGTTCACGTCCCGAGGACGCACGAGCGCGGCAGCGTGACACGCATCGATGACGAGGTGGACGACGCGCGCAGGGACGCGCGACAAGAGCCGCTCGTACAGCCACGAGCGCGTGAGCGCGCCGTCGAGCAGGGACAGCGAAGCGCCGCCGGTGTCGTCGCGCACGCCGTGGCCGCTGAAGAAGAAGACGAGCTCCGGTTCTTCGCCGGCGGTCCGATCGCGCGCCATCGCTCGCACCACGGCGTCGACCGTGCGCTCGAGCTCGGCGAGACTCGGGGTTTTCGCATGCTGGGCGGCGCCGGGGAAACGGCGCTGGGTATCGGGGTCGAGGACCGAGAGTAAGAACGCGCGGCGGCCCGCCTGGCCGATGAATCGATAGATCTTGAGGGCGTCGTCGTCGGCGTAGCGCAGAGTGGAAAGGGCGCCGTTGTTTCGTTTCAGCTCGTCGGCGACCGTGTTGACTCCGACCGCGATGGTGTA
>DASUTR010000860.1:0-6512 GCA_036374535.1 Polyangiaceae bacterium | reverse complement strand
TCTCTTGCAGCGCGGCGGCGAGGTAGCGAGCGGTGTGGCCTTCCTCGCAGAGGGCTACTTTCTCGGGGGGGCCTTCGGCGACGATGCGGCCGCCGTGCTCGCCGCCTTCGGGGCCGAGGTCGATGACCCAGTCGGCGCATGCGACGAGCTCGACGTTGTGCTCGATGAAGAGCACCGTGTTGCCCGCGTCGCGCAGGCCGAGCAGAGCGTGCGTGAGGAGCTCGATGTCGGAAAAATGAAGCCCCGTCGTCGGCTCGTCGAGGACGTACAGGGTGCGGCCCGTGGCCTTGCGGGCGAGCTCGGTCGCGAGCTTCACGCGCTGGGCTTCGCCGCCCGAGAGCGTCGTGGCGGCCTGGCCGAGCTGGATGTAGCCGAGGCCTACCTGGCGCAAGGCGGCGAGCTTCTGGCGAATCCGCGGAATGGCTTCGAACAGATCGCTCGCGCCGTCGACCGTGAGCTCGAGCGCGTCGGCGATCGAGAGCCCGCGATAACGCACCTCGAGCGTCTCGCGGTTGTAGCGCTTGCCGCCGCACGCGTCGCACGTGACGTACACGTCGGGCAGAAAATGCATCGCGATGCGTAGAACGCCGTCGCCCTGGCAGGCCTCGCAGCGCCCGCCGCGCACGTTGAACGAAAAACGGCCCGGCTTGTAGCCGCGGGCGCGCGCGTCCGACAAGCCCGCGTAGAGCTCGCGCAGATGCGTGAATACGCCGGTGTAGGTTGCCGGATTCGAGCGCGGCGTGCGGCCGATGGGCGTTTGATCGATGCTGACGACCTTGTCGATGTGCTCGAGCCCTTCGATGGAGTCGCAGGGGCCGACCCAGCCGGTCGCGCCGTAGAGCTCGGCGCGCGCCGCGCTGAGCAGCGTATCGACGATGAGGCTCGACTTGCCCGAACCGCTCACGCCCGTCACCGCCGTCACGAGACCGAGCGGGATCTCGAGCGTCACGTCTCGCAGGTTGTGCGCCCGCGCGCCGACGACCCGAAGTTTCTCCTTGCCCGGTTTCTGGCGCACCTTCGGCACGGGCAAGCGGCGCTCGCCCGACAGATAAGGTCCCGTCACCGAGTTCGGGTCCGCGATGATCTCGTCGGGCGTTCCCTCGGCGACGATGCGCCCGCCCTTGACGCCGGCTCCGGGCCCCATGTCGAGCACGTGATCGGCGGCGCGGATCGCGTCGCGATCGTGCTCGACGACGAGCACGCTGTTGCCCTTGTCGACGAGGCGGCGGAGGGCGAGCAAGAGCCGCTCGTTGTCGCGAGCGTGCAAGCCGATGCTCGGCTCGTCGAGAACGTAGAGGACGCCGACGAGCGAAGCGCCGATCTGCGTCGCGAGACGGATGCGCTGCCCCTCGCCGCCGGAAAGCGTATGCGCCGCGCGATCGAGCGAGAGGTAGTCGAGGCCGATATCGATGAGAAAGTGCAATCGTTCGACGACCGCCTTCAATAGCGGGAGGGCGATCGCGGCGTCGCGACCGCTGAGCTCGGGGCTCTCGCTCAGGGCCACGAAGAACTGCTTGAGCGAACGGAGCGGCATGGCGCTGAGCTCGCCGATGTTCTTGCCGCCCAGCCGTACGGCGAGCGCTTCGGTGCGTAGCCGCACGCCGTGGCACGCCTCGCACGTTTGCGTCACGACGAATCGCCCGAGGTCGTCGATTCCGATGGCCCCGTCGTCTTCGTCGTCGCTCGGCTCCGGCGCCTCGTCGGCGTCGAGCATCGCCTGGAGCCGCGGAACGATGCCTTCGTAACCGACGTCGCGACCGCGTCCGCGGCCCTTCGGCTTGGGAGCACCGTAGAGGATGGCCTGCCGGTCGGCCTCGGGAAGGTCGCGCCACGGGAGGTCCGGGTTCACGCCGAGCCGCTCGACGACCGTCGAGACCTCCGTCGCCGTTGCGACCGACCCTCGCCGGCCGAACGCGAGCACGGCGCCCTCGCGCAGCGACCGCCCGTCGTCGGGAACGATGCGGCCGACGTCGATGGCGGACCGCACGCCGAGGCCGTCACACACCGGGCACGCGCCGTGCGGGCTGTTGAACGAGAACAGGCGCGGCTCGAGCGGGGGAAGGGTGATCCCGTACTCCCAGCTCACGAGCCGTTCGCTCATGACGACGGGCTCGCTGCCGTCCGTGGCATCGACGAGAAGCGTTCCGGAGCCGAGCTTGAGCGCGAGCTCGACCGAGTCCGTCAGGCGCCCCTTGATGCCCTCGCGCACGACGATGCGGTCGATGACGACGTCGAGATCGTGGAATTTCGCTGGATCGAGCGCGAGCTGGTCGCCGAGATCGATCTGAGTTCCGTCGATGCGAGCGCGCACGAATCCTTCGCGACGCAGACGCTCGATCTCGGCCGCGAGGTCGCCTTTGACGCGACGCGCGATCGGCGCGAGCAGCGCCGCCCGTGCGCCGTCGCCGCGATCGATGATGGCGTCGACGATCTCCTGAACCGTGTACGCCCGAAGGACGCGGCCCGATTTCGGACAATGCGGGACGCCGACGCGCGCGAGCAGGAGTCGGAGATAGTCGGCAATTTCGGTCACCGTGCCGACCGTCGAGCGCGGGCTCTTGCCGAGCCCTTTCTGCTCGATGGCGATGGCGGGGCTAAGGCCCTCGATGCTTTCGACGCGCGGTTTCGGGAGTTGGTCCAGAAACTGCCGTGCGTAAGCCGAAAGTGACTCCACGTAGCGGCGCTGACCCTCGGCGTAGATGGTATCGAAGGCGAGGCTGCTCTTGCCCGATCCACTCGGCCCCGTGATGACGACGAGCCGGTTGCGGGGTAGCTCACAGCTCACCTGTTTCAGGTTGTGCTGGGACGCGCCGCGGACGACCAGGGAGTCCATCACCGAACAGTCTCCACTAACACGGAAGGCCCGAACACGCCCCTCGGGGCACCGCTTCCCTAATGCCCCACTCGAACGGGGTAGGCCGGCGAAACGAAAAGGCTTTGTCGGGTTTCCATCCGGGCGACACCCCGTTTGCGGGTGCCTCGTGTTTCGAGGTAGCGTTCACCAGGGCCCATAGCTCAATCGGTCAGAGCCCCCGGCTCATAACCGGGCCGTTCCTGGTTCGAACCCAGGTGGGCCCACGGCCTTGTTTCTCGAGGTGGGCCGCAGCGATGTCGATCCGGCCCCAACTATGCTAGCTGAAGGAGCCGAAGCTACGTGACGATGAAGATGCAGATCGAGGCGCTCGAAAGTCTAGCAACCCTGGACGCCGAGCTCCGTGACCTTACCTTACGGTTCAATCAAGAGCAGAAGGCGCTCACCGACAAGAAGACCCAGGCGAGATCCCTCGAAGAAAGAGTGTCGCGCAGCCGTTCGAGCATCGCGGACATGGAAAAGACTCGAGGGGACCTCGTCGCCGAGCTCCGGCAGATGGGTATTCAGGTCGAGCGCTCGCGCGAGAAGCTCCTGCGCTGCCGAACGGAGCGGGAAGCGAACGCCGCCCAGCGGGAGGTCGAAGAACTTCGCAAGCTCTACCGCGATCGCGAGCTCGATCTCGAAAAGCTGGACGCGCTGATGCAGACCGCGCGCGGCGAGCTCGACGACGTGAGCCAACAGCACGGCACCGTCTCGGGCGAGCTCGGCGCCACGGAGCCCGACTCGATGACCAGCCTCGCGAGCTCGGAGGCGACGCTCGCCGAAAAACAGCGCGAGCGCGAGGCGCTCGTCGCCAAGGTCAAGCCGGACCTCTACCGCCGCTACGAGATGATTCGGAAGCGTAAGGGCACGGCCCTCGCATCGACCACGGACGGCACGTGCAGCGCGTGTCACATCCGCCTCCAGCCGATGCTCTTCCAGAAGCTGCTCCGCGCCGACGAGTTCGGGCAATGCCCGAGCTGTAATCGCCTGCTCTACTTCCGCTCGGCGCCCCTTCCCGAGACCGATAGCCCGTCGGGAGGTCCGTGAACGCCGATTCGGCGGCTCACGGATCGCGAGCTCGGTGAAAGCCTGTCCCGGCTGCGGCCGTCTCTACCCGGACGACGCGGGATTCTGCCCCGTCGACGGCAAGGCGCTCACGAGCGCGACGCAGGTGCCCATCGCGACCGACGGCCAAGACCAGCGTCTCGGTCAGCTCTTCTGTGAGCGCTACCAGATTCGGCGCGTCGTCGCCGACGGCGGCATGGGCCGCGTCTACGAAGCGCTCGACATGCTCGACCGGCGCAACGTCGCGATGAAGATTCTGCACGCGGACGTCGCGCGCGACGAGGTCTCCGTCGAGCGTTTCAAGCGCGAGTTCCAGGTGAGCACGTCGCTTCCGCACGACCACATCGTCGAAGTGTTGAACTTCCAGCCGACGCACGACGGGACCTACGCGCTCGTGATGGAATTTCTCTATGGCGAGGAGCTCCGCGCGACGCTCAAGCGCGAGACGACGATTTCCCCGGCGCGCACGGTGCGCATGTTGAGTCAGGTCGCGCTCGCGCTCGACGCGGCGCATTCGCGAAAGCTGATCCATCGCGATTTGAAGCCCGACAACCTGTTCCTGTGCCAGACGCGCGACGGCGATACGCTGAAGATCCTCGATTTCGGCTCGGTGAAAGACAAGACCGAAGGCGCGAAGAAACTCACGGTGCTCGGCACGACGATCGGTTCGCCCTTCTACATGGCGCCCGAGCAAGCGCAGGGTCTCGAAACGCTCGACCATCGCGCCGACGTATGGGCGCTCGCCGCGATCGCCTACGAGTGCGTCACCGGTACCGTTCCCTTCAAAGGCTCGAACGGTCCGAGCATCTTGCTCGAGATCCTGACGAAGGAACCGAAGCCGCCGAGCCAGGCCGCCTCGGGACAGAAGCACCCCGTGCCGTCGACCCTCGATGCGGTGATGAGCTCGGCGTTCAAGAAACATCCCGCTCAGCGCATCCCCACCGTCGGTGCGCTCGCCGACGCGTTCGGCGCCGCGTACGGTCTCGAAGGGACTCATACCGAGTGGGCGAAGATCCCGGAAGGCGAGCTCGCGCAGCGTATCGAGGCGAAGCTTCCCTCGCTCCTTCAGGCTCAGGCGGGAGAGGCACCCAAAAAACGGGACGCCGCGGACGCGTTCTTCGGCGAGAGCGATGCGCTCGAGGGGTACGGCGGTCCCCCCGCTGCGGCTGCGGCGCCGGCGCAGTACCAAGGCTCCGGCGTCGCCCCGACCCAACCCATGTCGCAGGTGGACCTGGTTCCAGCCGGCGTTCCGAAGCAGGGCCCCGGCTTGGGCCTGCTCATCGCCGTCGGCGGCGGCGCCCTCGTCGTCGGAGTCTTGATCGTCATTGCGATGCTTGCTCGTTAGGCGGAACGGTCGGCCGGGCGCGGTAGAGGTAGGGGAGGCGGCGTGCTATGTCTCCGGCATGCGTCGCACGTACGTCGCAATCAGCGCGCTCTTCGCGCTCTCTGCAGCGCCTGCCTGCAACAAGGAAGCGCCGCCCACGGCCGAGCAGGCCAAGGCCCCCGACGCCGAGGTGACCACGCCCAGCCCGGCGCTCACTCCCGCCGCCGCTCCTGCGGAACCGCCGCCGGGCGCGCCGCCACCGGCCGCTCAAGCGGCGACCAGTCGCGTGAGCGCGAGTCAGTTCGAGGTCTCGATCGCGCCGAAAGGCGAATATGAGGCCGGAAAAGAGGGGACCGTCGAGGTCGTGCTCGACGCCAAGGCTCCCTTTCACGTGAACGACCAGTACCCCATCAAATTCAAGGCCAAAGAGGCCGCCGGGGTGAAGTTCCCGCAGGCCGTCGTCGGTAAGGACAAGGCCAAGGTCGAAAACATGCGGGCGACGATGCCGGTCGCGTTCGTCCCCGACGCCTCCGGGAAAAGGACCGTGGCCGGGCAGTTCTTGTTCTCGGTCTGCACCGACGAGAACTGCCTCATGGAAAAGCGCGATCTCAGTCTCGTCGTCGAAGTAAAGTGACGTGATGCCGAAGGGGAGCATCCTCGACGAGCTCCATCAGATCGCTCGCCGCGTCGAGCGCGACTTCAAGCACGAGCGACGGCTGCTCTCGTTCGCCGAGTACCTCGCGCTGTTCGCTACGGATCCGGCGCGCCACTCGCGCGATGCGTGTCGCTATCTCCGCGACATGTTCGAGCACTACGGAAAAACGCGCGTCGAGCGCCCGTGGGGCGAGCAGACGCGGTTCAATCTTTTCGACCTGCCGTTCCTCGAGCCCGCGGAGTCGTCGCGCGAAGCGCTCGTGGGCCAGGAGCTCGTGCAGCAGGAGATTCACCGCGCGCTCGAGAATTTCGGACGCGAGGGACGGCCGAATCGTCTGATTCTGCTGCACGGTCCGAACGGCTCGGCCAAGAGCACCGTCGCCGCGTGCATCATGCGCGCCCTCGAGCATTACTCGGCGCAAGACGAAGGCGCGCTCTACCGGTTCCATTGGATTTTTCCGAACCAGGCGCGGTTGCGCGGCACCATGGGTTTTGCCCGGCGCAGTGGTTCGAGCCCGCCGCCCGCCGGCGACGGAAGCTACGCCCACCTGCCGGACGAGGAAATCGACGCGCGCCTTTTCATGGAGGTGCGCGATCATCCCCTTTTCCTGCTGC
>DASUTR010000859.1:0-3992 GCA_036374535.1 Polyangiaceae bacterium | reverse complement strand
CGCCGATCTCCACACGTTGCGCAAAGAGACGGTCGACGACCTCGTGGAAGCGCTGCGCCGGCACGCCGAGCGCGAAGACCGAACCCTCTATCATTGGATCGAGGAGCACGCTCCTCGGGATACGCGACGTCACCTGCTGAGCCTGTTCGCCAAGACGGCGCGAGCCGACATGCGCTCCGCCCGCTCATGAAACGGCGCGAGAATCTTCCGGGTAGTGCGCGTAGTGCGCGCTGCATTCGCTCTCGCGCCCCCGCACCACGCGATAACCGGCGAGCGACCCCCGCGTTTCGGTGACGACGGTACACTGGTTTTCGCGACCGTCTTTTTCGTAGACGAGAATCACCCAGTCGTGAGTCCTGCCGAGCTCGTGCGCGCGGGCCGTGTTGGAGTGGAGAGCGGTGAACGTCCAGCCGTCCCGCTCGGTGTGGAGGATGGGAAGCCAGGACTTGCCCGACGGGTTGAAGCGGCGCGGCGCAATGCGTAAGAGGTCGCCCTTGGCCGCACGTTCGCGGTACTCGCGGTCGACATCCAGCAACGTGTCAATCGGTGGATTTGCGGGCGCGCGCTTCAAGTCGTCGGCTGGCGTTCCGAGACGGCCCGAAACACTCGAGCGGCTGGCGAGGACTTCCCGCACCGCGCGCGCACGGCGGGGACCGAAGCCGGGCAGCCGTTCCAGGCTGCCGTCGTGCGCGGCTGCCTCGAGCTCCTCGAGGGTCTCGAGTCCGAGCTTTGCGTGAATCCGCTGCGCGAGCGCCGGCCCGATTCCGGGGATCGTGGCGAAGAGATGCTCCGGCGGCGACTGACCCTGAAGTCGCTCGAGCAGGGGAAGGCGCCCCGTTTCCAACACCTGACCAATGACGCCGGCAAGCGACCGGCCCACGTGCGGCAAGCGATCGAGACCCTCCACGCCGCTGCTCACGAAAATCTCGGCGAGCGGACGGTCGAGCCCACGCACCGTACTCGCCGCACTTCGATAGGACGCGACCCGAAAGGGGTTCGCGCCCTGCGCCTCGAGGAGGCTCGCGACGCTTTCGAGGACGCGGGCAACGTCGTCGTTCGTTGGAGGTAATCGCTTGGCCATGGTCGCAACGCTTGCAGAACTCGCGCCACGGAAAGCGGCAGAGGGGTGACGCACCGATGCTCGTGCTTCCAGTTCGAGGGCTGGGTGTCGGCTCCGTGGACGGGACTCGGCAACCAGTGCGTGCCGGCGTCGTGGGCGCGCACTGGTTGCGCCGGTTCATGGGCGCCCCGTCGATTGCAGATGGACCGAGCGTTGGCTCGGTGCTTGCACCACGTTCGAGCGGAACATGATTATCGAGAAGATCCTGGTCCCGGTCGACTACTCCGAATGCTCTCGAGCTGCGCTCGCCAAGGCGACGGAGTTCGCGGAGTCGTTCGGTGCGAAGCTCGACGTCGTGCACGTGTGGGATCGACCGACCTACGTCTCCGACTCCCTCATGGTTGCGAGCCCGAGCGGCGAGAAGCGCTCGCTCATCGAGATGATCCGCGAAAATGCCGCGCAGGAAATGGTCGATTTCATCCGGACCGTGAAGGTTCCGGCAACGGTCGCGCTGTCGCATCGCCTGCTCTCCGGCGAACCCGTCTCGACGCTGCTTCGCGACCTAAAAGAGCACCAGCATGATCTCGTCGTCGTCGGAACACACGGGCGCACCGGGCTTACCCACGTCCTCGTCGGAAGCGTAGCGGAGAGACTGGTGCGATCGTCCCCAGTCCCCGTCGTGACGGTTCCACCACCGCGCTAACTGTCGAGTTCACGTGCGAGCGCCCGGAGCAGACCGAGTCCGCACCCGGGATAGTCCTCGAGCGTATCGATCAGTGAGGTCGCGCCGATGCGAAGCCCCCGGAGAGGCGTGGCCGCGCTCGCCGAAGGCCAAGAAGTCTCCGCCGCCAGCGCCTCGGTCATGCCAACGTCTTCGCCCGGAGCGGCGCGCTGCGGGCCGCCCGGCGCTTCGATCGTGACGTGACCAGCGGCCAGGACCACGAAGTCCTCGGCCGGAGCTTCGGCCTCGAAGAGCGGAGCGCCCGCCGACAGAACGAACTCGGTAGCGCCTTCCGCGAGGCTGGCGAGCGCCGCAAGCTCGGCTCGAGCAAGGCGCGGGTTCGCTTGAAGCAGGAGGACGCGCTCGACGAGGTCGAGCGCGGGCGAACCGCTCTCCTGAAACCCGCGCGCGGGCGGCGCCAGCGCCCTCGCGCGCGGACGCCCGACGAGCCGTCGCGCCGTCGCGCGAAGAACACCGAGAAAGATGGAGAAGTCGTCCTCGAGAAGATCCTCCAGCGCGGCACGATCGAACTCGAGGGTGAGCGTCGCCTCCCGCGCGATCGCGCGTCGAGCCGGAGCCTCGTCGAGTAGTTCGCCGAGGTCGCCGATGACCTCACGCGGACCGAGAACCCTGCCCCCCTCGAGCTCGAGCACGCGCCCGCTGACGATGAACTGCATTGCGGCGAGCGGCAGGCCCGAGAAAGTAACGGACTCGCCGGCGGCGAAGCGCCGCGGGCGCAGGCTCCCCGCCATTCGCCAGAGCTCCGCTGCGGTGAGCATCTCGAAATCGGCGCAGGTCCGCAAGGCGATGACTCGCTCTGCTCGCGAGGGGTCGAGAGCGTCACTGCGCACAGGCGGCTCCCGGCCCTCGAAGCTCGAGCCTCCGAGCGTAACGTACGGCCAGACTACGAAGCAGCGGGTTCGGATGGCGAGCTGCGTGGCTGAGACAATCGGACAAGGTGGCGAGCACCTCTCGCTCGAACGAAGCGCTCGGTTCGCCGCGGGGCCTCACGAGCCTTAGCGTTTGGAGGCATTCCGGGGGCAACCGAAAGCCGAGCGGCCTCTGAAGACGCGCCGACGTGGGCGCCTCCTCCAACAGCGCGAGCAGCGCCCGCTTGAGCGTCGCCGGCGCCAGGTGCTCGAGCATCTCTCGCCCGCGCGCGCGGACGTCGGGGTCCCCACTTCTCGTCGCGACGAAAACCACGTGAAACCCACACTTCGGCTCCAGAATGTGCATCACCCGGAACGTTCGCTCGAGGGCGCGTCCGGCCTCCTCGGCGAGGGCCTTCGAAAGCAACTCGGCGCAGGCGTCGTTCACTCTCGGAAGATGCTGGCGCGCGATCTCAACGGCGCGCCGCCAGCACGTCATCGCGACGGCGCGCTCGATCGTGCGTAGTGCCGCACTCTCGAGCGACGCTCGATCGATCGGCAGTCGAGGTTCGTCACCTCGAAGGCGACCGAGCGCGCGCAGGCTCTTGAAGCCGACGGCGTCGTCAGGCTGTGCTACGAACGCACGCTGCAGAGCTACGGCGGCTTCGGGTGCGTGAAAGCGGCAGATGGTGCGCGGCAGGTGGATCCGAATCGCCGCGGGCGTCTCGGGGTCCTCGAGCGCGCGCGACAGAGCACCGAGCGCCGGAGCGCCGAGGAGGACGAGCGCCTTTCGAGCGTTTGCTCGCGCCTCGCGTCGTCCCAAGAGGGCGATGAGAGCGGGAAGGTGCGCTGCATCCGGTGCTTCTGCGAGCGCCACCGAAAGGAGAGCAGCCGCTCGGGCGTCGGGAGCGTCGGCGATGCGCAGCAATAAGGCCTGCCATTTTCGCGCCGGGAGCAAGCCCGCGGCGCGGGACAATGCGCGAAGCCCGAACGCGTCCTTGCCCGCTGCAATTCCCTCGAGCTCCGCCGCCACCCGACGCTCGCCCGCGCCACCGAGACGCGCGAGACCGACCACGGCAGTCACGCGCACCGCGTTGCTCTGGTCTTCCGCGCAGCGATCGAGAACGTCGCGTTCTGCACCATGGGCGATGCCGAGGCGGAGCGCGGCAGCACGGACCTCCGGGCTCGGATGGTCGAGCAGGCGGGCGATGGCCGACGCCACGTTGCTGCGCTTGGGGCTCCAATTTGCCTCGAGCGCCTTCAGCACCACGTTCGACGACGGGTGCTCGAGGATCGAGACGGGGATCAGCTCGGAACGGTCGCGAGCGAGAACGGCGTCGAG
>DASUTR010000858.1:0-3519 GCA_036374535.1 Polyangiaceae bacterium | reverse complement strand
CGCTGCTCGCTCGCTTCGGAGCCCTCGAAGAGCGGCTGCGCGAGCCGAGCGGTCGCATGACCGGAACGGTGCACGTGGCGACGGTCTACAGCGTGGGTCTGCACGCCCTCCCGCCGTACGTGAAGCAGTTCTTGCGCGAGTATCCCGAGGTCGCGATTCAAGTCGAGTATAGCCGCACCGATCGCGTCTACAGCGCGTGCGCTTCCGGCGCGATCGATCTCGGCATCGTCGCGTTCCCGCAGCGTCGCCCTCGGCTCGAGGTGATCCACCTACGCAACGACGAGCTCGTGCTCGTCGTGAGCCCGGAGCATCGCCTCGCCCGGCGCCGCACGGTGCCGGTGAGCGCGCTCGACGGCGAATCGTTCGTGGCGTTCGACCGCGCCGTGCCGACGCGCCGCGCCGTGGATCGCATCTTGCGCGACCACGGGGCGAACGTGCGCATCGCCACGGAGTTCGACAACGTCGAAACCATCAAGCGTTCGGTCGAGGCAGGCCTCGGCATCTCGATCGTGCCGGAAGACACGGTGAAGAACGAGGTGCGCGCGGGAACGCTCGCCGCCCTCGGTTTCGCCGAGGGTCCCTTCACGCGTCCCGTCGGCGTCATCCATCGCAAGGGTCGCGAGCTCTCGCGACCCGCCCGAGCGTTCGTCGAGCTCCTGCGCCACGGCATGGGCGGCGCCCAGTAGCGGCGGTCGCGGCCGCTTGCGATCCCCGCGGGCGGGTCTCATGCTCTTGGCGCGAGAATGACGAAGACGCTGCGCGAGGAGCGAGCCCCGGAGCTCTCGGGCCTCACGGGCCTCTATCGCTTCGGACGTGATCCGCTCGGCAGCCTCGCCGGCGTGAAGGAACGGCACGGGGACGCCGTCGTCTTCGGCGAGTTGCTGCAGAAAAACGTGCTGTTTTCGGACCCGGACGCCGTCGAGGCGCTGTTCGTCGGCCGCCACGCGGATTTCGCGAAGGACGTGTTCACGAAGGACCTCGGTGAGCTCCTCGGCACGGGGCTGCTCACGAACGAGGGCGAGTCGTGGAAGGCGAAGCGCAAGCTGATGGCCCCCTCGTTCCAGCCGCGCGAGATCGCAGGCTACGGCGACACGATGGTGACGTGCGCCGAGGAGACGCTCGGGCGCTTCCGCGAAGGTGAGCTCTTCGACGCCTATGCGGCGATGATGCGGCTCGCGCTCGACGTCGTCGCGCGCACGCTCTTCGGCTCCGAATTCGAGCGCTTCGACGAGGTGGAAGCGTGCCTGAGCATCGCGGACCGCTCGTACCGCAAGCTGTGGCGTACGTGGCGCGCCTTCGTACGGCGCTGGGTTCCCCTTCCCGAGGTGCGTGCTCTGCGCGAGGCGCGGCGCCGGCTGGACGTCGTCGTACTCGACATCATCCAGAAGAAGCGACGGAACCCGGGCAACGACATGCTCTCGCGGCTGCTCGCACTCACCGACGAAAGCGGCCGCGGCATGACGGACGCCGAGATCCGCGACGAAGCGATGACGGTGTTCCTCGCCGGGCACGAAACCACCGCGCTCGCGCTCACCTACACGCTGCATCTGTTGGCGACGCATCCGGAGCCGTACGCCCGTATGGTCGAGGAAATCGATCGGCAGCTCGGTGGCCGGCGGCCGACCGTCGCCGACGTCCCGAAGCTCGCGTTCACGAACGCCGTCGTGCGCGAGTCGCTCCGGCTCTATCCGCCCGTCTGGGCGATGGCCCGCCTCGTCACGCGCGACACGGAGCTCTTCGGCGTGTTCTTGCCGAAGGACAGCCAGGTCCTCGTGAGCCAGTGGGTGATCCAGCGTGACGCTCGCTTCTTCCCGCAGCCCGAGCAGTTTCGCCCCGAGCGCTGGCTCGACGGCGAGACGAACGACCTCCCGCGTTTCGCCTATTTCCCGTTCGGGGGCGGCCCGCGCGTCTGCATCGGACAGCATTTCGCGTTGCTCGAAGTCGCGCTCGTCCTTTCGCGCTTCGCGCAAGCGGTGCGCTTCGAACGCGAACCGAACGCGAAGCTCGAGCTATCACCCGTCGTGACGCTCAGGCCGAAGGGGCCTGTACGCTTCCGCGTGCGACGGCGCGAGCCGCCTTCCGAACGGGCAGACTCGCGCGCCGCGGAGTGACGGGCGCTCAGGCCGCGCCGGCTGCGAGCTGGCGCAGCACGTAAGTCAGGATGCCGCCGTTCTTGTAGTAGTCGAGCTCGACCGCGGTATCGATACGCGCCACCACGTCGAACGTGCGACTCGGTCCGTTCGGGCTCGCGGCGGTCACGCGCAGCCGCTTTCGCGGAGCGAGCTTGTCGGCGATGCCCTCGATCGAGAACGTCTCTTCGCCCGTGAGCCCGAGGCTCTCGCGACTTTCCCCGGGCAAGAACTCGAGCGGGATCACGCCCATGCCGATCAGGTTCGAGCGGTGGATGCGCTCGTACGATTCGACGATGACGGCGCGCACGCCGAGCATGTACGTGCCCTTCGCCGCCCAATCGCGCGACGATCCGGAGCCGTACTCCTTGCCGGCGATCACGACGAGCGGCGTGCCGACAGCTTGATACTTCATCGAGGCTTCGAAGATGCTCATCTGCTCGCCGGTCGGCAGGTAGCGCGTGACCCCGCCCTCGACGCCGGGAACGAGCAGGTTCTTCAGACGCACGTTGGCGAACGTGCCGCGCATCATCACCTCGTGATTGCCGCGGCGGGCGCCGTATTGGTTGAAATCGCGCGGAGCGACGCCGTGCTCTTCCAGGTACTTCGCCGCCGGCGAGCCCTTCGCGATGTTGCCGGCGGGTGAGATGTGATCGGTCGTCACCGAATCGCCGAGAAGCGCGAGCACGCGCGCGCCTTTGATGTCGGCGAGCGGCGCCGGGACCGGCTTCACGTCGTCGAAGAAGGTCGGCCGGCGAACGTACGTGCTCGCTTCGTCCCACGCGAAACGGTCGCCTTCGGGGACCGGCAGCGCGCGCCAGGCGTCGTCGCCCGTGAACACGTCGGCGTACTCCTTCACGTAGGCCGCGGAGGTCACGTTCTTTTCGACCGTAGCGCTCACTTCGGCGGGCGACGGCCAGATGTCGCGCAGGAACACGTCGGCGCCGTCCTTGCTCTTGCCCAGCGGCTCGCGATCGAAGTCGATGTCGATACGGCCGGCGAGCGCGTAGGCGACGACGAGCGGCGGCGAGCCGAGGTAGTTCGCGCGCGCGTCGGGGCTGATTCTACCCTCGAAGTTGCGGTTGCCGCTGAGCACGCTGACCGCGACGAGGCTGCCGTCCGCGATGGCCTTGCTGATCGACTCGGCAAGCGGGCCGCTGTTCCCGATGCAGGTCGTGCAGCCGTAGCCGACCACGTTGAATTTCAGGCTTTCGAGGCTCGGAAGAAGGCCCGACTTCGTGAGGTATTGGGTCACGACCTTCGAACCGGGCGCGAGGCTCGTTTTGACCCAGGGTTTGACGGCGAGACCCTTCTCGACGGCGTTGCGCGCGAGCAGCCCTGCGCCGATGAGCACGTAGGGGTTCGAGGTGTTGGTGCACGACGTGATCGC
>DASUTR010000857.1:0-7655 GCA_036374535.1 Polyangiaceae bacterium | reverse complement strand
GCCATCCTTTCGCGCGCCGGTACCGAGCTCCACGCAGGGCACCCGTCTGAAGCGTTGAAGGAGCTCGAAGAACACCGGCGAGCATTTCCCCGCGGGGCGCTCGTGCAGGAGCGCTCTGCTGCAAAGATCCAGGCGCTTTGTGCCCTCGACCGGAAGAGCGAGGCGCGGGCGGAGCTCGTGCAACTCGCCAAACTCGCGCCGAGCTCGCCCCTCGAGGCACGCGCGCGCCGGACCTGCGGATTCGAGTAACCTTCACGGTGCTCCTGCGCACTCCATGCTGAGGACCCCCCTGCGCGGAGTCCGAAAGGCGCATTCGCATCGTGCTGAAGTGTGGCTTGGTTGAAAGTTTGTGCCCCGCCTCGTCCTCCGGGCGAGCAGCCGAGCCCGTCGGGATGAAAAATCATCTCATTTTCGACGGAAAGTGCGAGAGGAGAGCACTGCTCCTCCGAGCCCAGCGCTCACCTCTGAAGTGCGTTTGCTTCAGCCCCCGGAGAAGATGATGCGAAAGCGGCCGTGGCTCGTGGTGTCCTCGCCGGTCCAGGTCCTGGCCTGCGGCGCGCTGCTCGCTGGCTGCACCAGCACGCTCGAAGGGGCCCCTGCCGACGACGGCGGGCCGAGCTCGGGGGGCTCGAGCGCCGGAACGTCCAACGGCGGATCGTCCAACGGTGGGACGTCCAACGGCGGATCGTCCAGCGGTACCAGCGGCGCTTCGACGACGGGCGGCTCGGGTAACGGCGGCTCGGCGGGCACGAGCGGCGGCACGGCCGGCGCAGGCCCCGTTTTCCCGAATCCTCCCCCGTTCGAGCCGGCCGCAGGAAAGCTGCGCCGCCTGACGCGAGCTCAGTTCCGGAACGCGGTCAAAGACGTGTTCAACGTCGACGTGAACGTCAGCGAGCTCGACGCGGACAATTGGAACGGAAACTTCGCGACCGTCGGCGCCCTGAGCGCGGTCACGCCGGAGCGCGGCGTCGAGCAGTACCATACGGCCATCGAAAATGCCGTGACGGCCGTGTTTGCGGATTCCGCTCGGCGCTCGACCTTCATCGGCTGCACGCCGACGACCAGCGCCACGGACGCTTGCTTGCGGGGCTTCATCGAAAACATGGGCCGCCGCGCCTGGCGTCGCCCGCTCGAGACGCTCGAGGTCGACGCTCTCGTGACGGTGGGGGCGAACGCGACGATGGAGCTCGGGAGCGCCATCGAAGGCGTGCGCTGGGTAACGATCGCGCTCTTCACGTCACCGAACTTCCTCTATCGCCCCGAGCTCGGAGCACAGGCGACGGACGGAAAGCTGCGCCTGACCGGCTACGAAACGGCGTCCCGCCTGGCGTTCCTGATCTGGAACAGCCTGCCCGACCGCGCGTTGCTCGACGAAGCGATGACGCTCACGAGCCCCGCGGCCGTTCGCGCCGCCGCCGAGCGGCTGCTCGATACCCCGGCCGGCCGCGAAGCCGTGGGCGAATTCGCCGAACAGTACATGCGGCTCGACCGCGTCATGACGCAGGCGAAGGATACGGCGCTCTACCCCGAGTACGGTCCCACGCTCCAGAGCGGCATGATTCGCGACATGCGTGAGACGTGGGCCTCCATCGCCTTCGACGATCGCACGAGCGCGCTCGGCGTATTTTCGACGACGAAGGCCGTCGTGAACGGCCCGTTGGCGCAGCTCTACGGCGTCGACGCCGCCGGCCTCGATGCGACGACGTTCCGCACGGTCTCACTCCCGGCCGACGGCCCGCGTGTCGGCATTCTGAGCAAGGCCGGGTTCCTGTCTCAGTTCGCGAACCAGAAGGAAGGGTCGCCCACGCTGCGCGGCAAGTTCATGCGCGAGGCGCTGCTGTGCGAAGCCGTGGAACCGCCACCGGGGGACGTCGACATCGTGCTCGAGGACCCGCCGGCCGACATGCCCATGACGAAGCGGCAGCGGTTGGAAATGCACCGCACCAACGATCGGTGTGCAGGTTGTCACGCGTCGATGGACCCGCTCGGGCTGCCGCTCGAAACGTTCGACGCGATCGGTCGTTACCGCACGACCGACCACGGCCTGCCCATCGACCCGACCGGTGATTTCGACGAGGTGCCCGTCGACGACGCGCGCGACCTCGGAATCACCGTGAGCGAGAGCCGGCGCGTCATGCAGTGCATGGTCCGCAAGTACTACACGTTCGCCATCGGCCACGAGGAGCGAGCCGCGGACGGCAGCGTCGTCAACGCGCTCGCCGATTCGTTCGAAGCGTCCGGATACAAGCTCCGCGACCTCGTCCTCGACCTCGTCAGCCACGAAGCCTTTTCGGTGGTCGCTCCGCAACCCTGATCGACGAAACCATGACGACGAGAGCTCTCCCCCGACGCACCGTTCTTCGAGGCATGCTGGCCACGGGCACTGCCGTCACCATCCCGCTGCCGCTCCTCGAGTGCATGCTGAATACGAGCGGCACGGCGCTGGCGGCGACCGCCATGCCGGTCTCTCCGCTGTACGTCACCTGGTTCTTCGGCAACGGGACCCTGCCGGGTCGCTGGAAACCGACGAGCACCGGCGCCGGCTCGGCCTGGGCGCTGAGCCCCCAGCTCCAGCCCTTGTCCGCGCACAAGTCCCTGATCACGGTGCTGAGCGGCTTCGAGAACAAGGTTCACGTTTCGGGTTTGGAACACCCGACGGGCTCGGCAGGGGCGACGACGGGCGCGCCGCTGAACGGCAACGCCGTCCGCGCCAAGTCGATCGACCAAATCGTTGCCGACGCGCTTCCCCGGGCGGCCTTCCGGTCGCTCGAAGTCGGCGTCACACCCGCGACGCCGGGCGGCAACCAGCACACGCTGCACACGGTGTCCCACGGCGGTCCGAACGCCCGCAACGATCCCGAGTTCGATCCGAAAGCCGTCTTCAATCGGCTGTTCACGGGCACGACCCAGCCTCCGCCCGACACCATGCCGGATCAGGCGACGAAGCTCGCGCGCGTCCGAAAGAGCGTGCTCGACGCGATCCTGCAGGACGGCTCGCGGCTCCAGCAGCGGCTCGGTGCCACCGATCGGCAGCGCGTCGAGCAGCACCTCGAAGGCATCCGTGCCATCGAGCGCCGCATTCAGACGGATCCTCCGGACGACACGACCCCGCCCGCCTGCACGAGCCCGACGGCTCCGACGGTCGGCCGCGACGCGCGGAGTGAAGCGCCTCCCGCGGTGAACACCGCGATGGTCGAGCTCTCCGCGCTCGCGCTGTCGTGCGAAAAGACGCGCGTCCTCTCGTTCATGTTTTCGCTGCCCGCGGCGCACGTCTACTACCGGCATCTCGCGTCCAACATGGACGACGACTTCCACGACACCATCTGCCACGGCGACGCCGGCGACGACTCCAGTCAGACGCGCGTCGATACCGGCGTCTTGTACGCGATGCGGTGCCTGAACGAGTTCCTGACGAAGTTCAAGAACACGCCGCACGGTGCTTCGAACCTGCTCGAACAATCGCTCATCTACGTCACGTCCGATACCGCGTGGGGCAAGACGCACACGAAGACGGAGTGGCCCGTACTGCTCGTCGGCAAAGCCGGGGGGCGACTGCGCGGAGACGAGCACCGCAATTTCCCAGCCGAAAACCTGAGCAAGGTCCTGTTCACGATCGCGAAGATCATGGGCTCGACCGTCACCGAAGTCGGCGTCGACGCGGGACGCGCGAACGCGGTGCTGAGCGGTATCCAGGTCTAGCTCGTCCGAGCGTCGGGGCGGCATCGCCACGGGCGAGCCGCGCGGACATCTGGCTCCCAAACCCCGGCGCTCGCATCGACGAGGGGTGCGCCGCGGATTTCGCAGTAGAACCCCGCTTCGGAATGGGCGAACCAGATTTCGAAGCGGCACGCCGAGCTCGAAGGGCGCGCTACTCGTTTCTTGGATCTCGAGCTCGCCGCCTTCCGGGCTCTCTCGCCGTCCTCGGCCTGGCGTTCCTCACGCTCGGCTGCCGCGAACGCGAGCCCGCCGGCGGCGTCGAAATCGCGACGCTCGTCAGTCAGCCCCAACACGACTTTGGTCGTGTGAGCCAGGGCGACACGCTTCGGCACGCCTTCGTCACGCAGAACTCGAGCAAAGCTCCGGTCCGCGTGGAGGACACGCCACGCGTTCTCGGTTGCGCCGGCGTTCCGACTCCTCGCGTGCTCGAGCCGGGCCGCGCCGGAACGCTCGAGGTGACGTGTCACGCGAGCGTGTACGGGCCGCTTCGCGTCGCCCTTCCGATTCGTGCGAACGGACGTCTCGTGGGGGAGCTGTCGCTCGCCGCGGAGGTGGAGCCGCTGCTCGTGTTCGATCGCGCGCTGCTCGAGTTCGACGTTCCGTTCGGTGCCGCGCAGGACGCGAAGGCCGAGCTTCGCGGCAAGCTAGCCCGGGCCGCGCGGCTGACGCTCGCCGGCGAGCTCCCTCGGGGCATGGTCGCAAGCGTTCAGGCGGGCGGCGCCGGCCAGGCGCTCGCCGTGCAGGCGCGTGGTGTGGTGGTCGGCACGCACGTCGGCAATCTGCGCTTCTTTACCGGGCTCGCCGAGCCGAAGGAAATCGCGCTGCCTTACGTCGTGAAGGTGACGGGTACGCTCACCGTCTCTCCGACGAACCCCGTACTCGATCTCGGAGCTCCCGGCGGCACGCGAGCCATCGTGACCGTGACGAGCTCGCAGCCGGGATTCCGGGTCTTGCGCGCGCACGTACTCGAAGGTCCGTTCGTCGCACGCGTGCGGCGGCGCGACGCGTCGTTCGAGGTCGAAGTCTCCGTCGTCCCGTCGGCGCTCGTTCCGGGCGCTCGCGCCGCGAACGGACGCTTGCAAATCTCCAGCAACGATCGAACCGAATCGGTGAAGGAGCTTCCGCTCTTCGCGCTCGGTCGCCCGCTGCAGGAGAAGCCGTGAAGAGCGGCGTCAGAACTCGCACCGATCTTGGTGGCTGAAGCGGAACTCTGCAGGTACTTCGAAACTCGGCTCGCGCGCATGACGCCGACGGACGTCGTTAAGTCCACTCCAAGCACGCGCCGGATTGAGCGAAGAAACCGAAGGGCAGATACGCGCACGCGAGTTCCTTCGGCAAGGAAAAATCCCGAAAAACGGAGCGAGCCCGCCGGTGACGGATGAATGGGTATGCTGCCACTGCGTTTGGGATGATTTGTTTCCTCGAACGCCTCGGCAACGACGCCGAAGCTTTGCGGAAAAAACGGCTTGACACGGCCGTGTGAACGTTCACAATTCGCGGACTCGACGAACGAGTCCCGTTTCACGGCCCTAGGGCGGAGACCACTCATGAGAAGCCATCATTTTCTTCAATCCCTCGTTGTCGTTTCTCTCGTGGCAGCGGCGTGTGCCGACAACGCCGCCGACGACGGTGCGAATACTGGTGGCACTAGTGGCGCCGGCGTCACGGGTGGCGCCGCTCCGACCGGCGGCACCGCGACCGGCGGTGCTGCTCCGACGGGCGGCACGGCTCCGACCGGCGGTACTGCTCCGACTGGCGGCACGGCCCCGACCGGCGGCACGGCCCCGACCGGCGGCACGGCCCCGACTGGCGGCACGGCGACCGGCGGAGTCAGTGCAACCGGTGGCGGAGGAACCGCCGGTGTCGGAATCGCAGGCTCCGCAACGGGCGGCGCCGCCGCTGTCGGTGGGACGGGCGGCGCGGCACCGGGCGGCACCGGAAACGGTGGATCGGCAGGTGGCGGCGCGGGCAAAGGCAGCGGCGGGACCGCTGGAAGCGCGGCGGGCAGCGGTTCGGGCGGCGCGACCAACGCGATGGGCCCCTGCGACATCTACGGCTCGGCGACCCCGGCGGCACCGTGCGTCGGAGCGTACAGCACCATTCGGCGTCTCCGCGCCGCGTACACGGGCCCGCTCTTCCAGGTCCGAAGCGGCAGCAACGCCATGAACACGGGTTCCGGCGGCCAGACCCACGACATCATGCAAGGCGCCGACGGTTACGTGTTGGCGTCCGCGGTCGACGCCGTCTGTGCGAACACGACCTGCACGGTTTCGCTGCTCTACGATCAATCGGGCCGGAACAACCACCTTCCCGTTGCGAAGCGTGGTCTCTCGAACGGCGGCATGTACGCCGACGAGGACGACTTCGAGACCGTGATTGCCGCGGCCGGCGCGCTGAACGTCGGTGGGAAGAGGGTGTATTCGCTCCGCATGGCTGCCCGTCAGGGTTATCGCCTCACGCGCGAAGGCGCGGGCGTGCCGCTCGGTCGTGCGTCGCAGGGCATCTACATGCTCGCCGACGGCACGTACTACGGTACGGCTTGCTGTTGGGACTTCGGCAACGTCTCGCCCGATCCGACACGCTACGGCGTCATGAATACGCTGTTCTTCGGCGTCGCCTACTGGGGCCGAGGCGCGGGTAGCGGCCCGTGGTTCATGGCGGACTACGAAGCGGGCGTCTGGGCCGGCGGCACCCGTGCGGGTGATCCGGGCTGGGGCGCGCTCGAAGGCGAGCATCCGCCGAACCCGAACAATCCCTCGCTTCGGGTGAAGTACGCTCTCGGCTTCCTCAAGACCGACATGAACAATTGGAGCTTGCGCATGGCCGATTCGGCCACGGCGACGAGCATCACGACCGCGTATGCCGGCGGTCTGCCGAAGCAGATGAACAACGAAGGCGCCATCGTCATCGGCGTCGGCGGCGATAACAGCAACAACTCTTGGGGTACCTTCTACGAAGGCGCCGTTCTCGCGGGCTTCCCCTCGGACGCGACCGAGCTCGCCGTCATGCAGAACATCAAGGCCCAGCGTTACGGGCAGTGACGATTACTTAGGTGAAGCTCATGAACGACCGAAGCCGCCTCGTCGCGGCAAGCTTGAATACGATTGTCTTTACTTGGTTCCTTGCGGGCTGCGGCAGTTACGACGACAACACCCCGAAAGGAACCGGCGGAACGAGTGGCACCGCTCCGACCGGCGGCACGAGCGGTACCGCTCCGACCGGCGGTGCGAGCGGTAGCACTCCTACCGGCGGCACGGGTCCGACCGGCGGCACCGCAGGCAGTGGCGGAAGCGGGCCGACGGGCGGCATGAGCGGATCCGGCGGCACGGGCGCGGGGGGTTCGGGCGGCGGTGGAGCCCAGCCATCCTGCAGCGAGGTCCCAGCGTGCGGTGGCGACTTGGTGGGCGCTTGGACGGCGGCGTCCTGTCCTCAGACCGTGACCGGCATGGCGGACCTCACGCTCTTGGGCATTGGTTGCACGATGGTGCCCGTCACGGGTTCGCTTTCCGTGAGCGGAACGTGGACCGGTATGGCGGGCGGCATGTACACGGACAACACGACCACTTCCGGCCAGGCGGTGCTCGAGCTGCCGGCGATATGCCTGGAGGTCTCCGGGTTCATGGCCGAGTGTGATCGGCTCGTGTTCGATCCGATCGGTCTAAACTCCGTCGTGTGCGTGGACAACGCCGCGACCATGGGCTGCACGTGCACGGCGACGATCAACCAAATGGGTGGCATCGGGTCGATCTCGCTCGACGCATCGACCAGCGGTACGTACACCACGGCTGACAACAAAGTGGTCATGACCGCGCTCGAGGTGAACACGGAGTACTCGTACTGCGTGGCCGGAAACACGCTGACCATGAACCTCACGACGCCGAGCAAAATCGGCACCATCGGCGGTCCGATCGTCCTGACCAAGCCCTAGCTCGAAGATC
>DASUTR010000856.1:0-5564 GCA_036374535.1 Polyangiaceae bacterium | reverse complement strand
AGACGGGCGCGAAGCGCGTGAACGCGAGGGTCGCCCGCGACGCCTTGACGAAGCGCGCCGCGATGAGCCCCGGAAACGGGAACGCCTGGGCCACGCCCACGATCGTTTCGAGCGCGGCACGCGAGTCGGCGAGTGATACGGCGAGTTCGGTCGAGAGTACGCTGCCCCGAATGCTCGTCGAGCCGAACGTCTTGCCCGGCGTCGCGCGCTCGCCGTTTGCGGGCGTGAGCTGAGCCTCGGCGAGGCGCGACGTGAGCTCCGGAATCGCCGCGGGCGCGGCGTTCGTGAGCGCGCCGAGAAACCCGAGCACGTCGTCGCCCGGCTCGAGCCCGCCCGACGACGCGGCGTCGCGCTTCGCCTTGCCGCCCGGCATCGCGTACATGGCCGTGACGAACGCACCGCGCTCTCCGGCTTTCGCGCGATACGGGTTCAGCGTGAGCTCGAAGTGGTAGGGAAACGCGGGCGGCAATCCGGGCCGAACGCGCGCAAATGCCGCGAAATCCAGGTTCGTGAAGCCGAGCGCCTCGGCGTGGTCGGCGCGGAAGCGATGCTTGACGAGCTCGTAAATGGGCACGGCTTCGAAGAGCAAGCCGTGCACGATGCCGAAGCTCCCGAAACTCACGAGCGCGGCGTCGAAGAGCGCGTCGTCGCGGCGAAGCTCGGCGCCGAGCGTATCGACGTACGCCTTCGAAGCGACCGGCTCGCTCGCGCGCTCGAGATAGACGTGCTTGCCGCGCTCGATGACGAGATGGATCCCGCGTACGAAATCCTGCATCGCGCCGAAGTTCCACGCGCCGCCGTGGGTTCCCGTGGCCACGGCGCCCGCGAAGGTTTGCCCGTTGCTCGCACCGCTCGTCGGCAACGCGAACCCCGCGCCCTCGACGGCGGTGTGGAGCTCCATCACGTGGATGCCGCACTGCGCGAACACGAGACGCGGCGCGCGATTCGTAAAAGCCGCGAGCACCTGGCTCTTCGTGAGTCCGATCGAGACGTAGTTCAGCGGTTTCGTGTTCACCAAGTAGTCGGGGCACGCGGCGGCGTCCGAGAGCGACCAGCCGCCGCCGTACGCGCGCACGCGCCGTTTCTGCGCCTCGGCGTCGAGCACGATTTGGCGGAGCGCGTTCAAGCCCGCTTTCCAGCGTCTTTGTGCCGGCTCCTGCCCGGTGCTCGTGCGATTCCAGGCGTTGTACAGGCGCGCCGCGCTTTGTTCGACGTTCCGGTGCTTGTTGCGCCAGGGGTAGCCCGGCTCGAAGCTGACGAGGGGTTTCGGATCGAGCGCCATGGTCTCCGTCACTCCATCCCGGTGCCGGGGCGCACGGGGTCCTTCGCGCAGCGCCACTCGAGCTCGAGGGGCACCCAGATGCCGAGGGTCACGACGCCGAGCAGCACGTACCCGAGGTTCGTGTGAGCGGCGACTTCGGCCGCGCCGTTGCCCTGGCACTCCGGCTCTTCCGCCTGCGACTGGACGAGACCCCACGCGATGGAATGCAGCGTGGTCGAGTGTCCGTCGTCCGCCGGCACCGAGCGCGCGGGCGTGACGCGGTAGTGATAACAGCCGCTCGTCGCGAAGGCGGTAGCGAGCCCTAGCCCCAAGATGACCCTGGAAGTCATGCCGAAGCTACGGTACTCGGCCGTTTGCTCGAATGCTACGAAACCCGCATGAGCATTCTTCTGCTTCCGCCGAGCGCGCGGCGGACTACCTCGTCGAGCAGGCGCGCCGCGTTTCGGGCGCGACGCTCTGCCAGGGCACGTGGGACGGTCCGTTCGCCGAGCGCGCCGCGCGCCTCGGCGAGCGGCTGAGCGACGATTGCGCGGCGCTGAAATTTCTCACACGAACGCGCGTTCGTCGCGTTCCGCGGCGCGCCGTCAGCGGGCTGTTCGCGTGGGCCGCCGGCCTCTCGATCGAGCTCCGCACCGACGTGCCGAGCGCGGGCGAGGTGCTCGCGTTGCAAGCGTCGGGGCGCCGCTGCGTCAGCGTGCTCGATGAAGGAGTGTCGCCCGCGCCGCACGAGAGCGGTCTCGACTTCTTGATTCACGACCTTTGCCATCTCGACAAGTTCGTCGCTCCCGAGCACTACGAGGAGCAAGTGGGCTTCTTCGCAACGCTGTCGGAATGCGCCGAAAATCCGCGCTACCTGGCGCTCGAAGAGCTGCTCGATCCCACGTTCGTCGAGGATCGCGAGCGCCTCGGCTCCGACGTGAACGGCTCGGCCGTCTATCTCTTCGCGCTCCTCAAGATGAAGCTCAAAATGGCTGCCCGCCGGCGCCACGCCCGCTTGGAACGGATTCCGCCGCCCGTGTCCGGAGCGCTCGACGCCGCGGAGCAGAAAGTCTTCGACGAGCTCGAGTCGGTGCTCTACGACGCGCTCGGCTTCGAGGCCGAGCTCCGCGACGCCGCGCGCGCGACGTCGTCGCGTCGCGATGCAATCGCCGCGGCCTCCCTCATCGCGGCCGAGTTCCGCGAACGGGGGCGCAGCGTGCTCTCACGTCGGGCAGCGGTCGGATAGGTCACGGCGACCTTGCCGTAGCGTTGTTTTTCGGCGTTCAGCGCGTGAAACTTCGCGCGAGCGCGACGACGTACGCCTGACCGGCGGAAATACCGCCGTCGTTGCAGGGAACGTCGCGAGCCACCGCCACGGAATGCCCGCGGTCGCGCAAGGCCGCGGCGAGCGACGTGCGCAGGAGTCGATTCTGGAAGCAGCCGCCGGAGAGCACGACGTGCTCGCGCTCGGCGCGCGTCGCGATATCGAGCGCGAATTCGACGAGGGTGGCGTGGAACCTCGCGGCGATGCGTGACTTCGCCGTTCCTCGGGCGAGGTCGGCGAGGACCTCCAGCACGAGCGGCCGCACGTCGCCGACGAGCGCGTAGGGTCCGTCGACGAGCGAAAGCGGGTACGGCGGAGCCCCGGGGGGCTCGCTCGACGCCAAGAACTCGAGTTCCATCGCTGCCTGCCCTTCGAACGACGTGCGGACGCGGACGTCGAGCAACGCCGCGATGCCGTCGAAGAGCCGGCCGATGCTGGTCGTGACGGGTGCATTCACGCCACGGCCGAGCGCGGCGAGCAGTCGCTCGAGCTCGTCCGCCGCGAGCCAGCGCTCACCGAAGCTCGCGACGGTTTCCGGCGCCGCGATGTCGAGGAGCCCGAGCGCGCTTCGCCACGGCGCCCGGGCCGCGGCGTCGCCGCCTGGCAAGCGAAACGAGGAAAGGTGCGCGAACCGTCGTGCCCCGAGCACGTCGACGAGCAAGAACTCGCCGCCCCAGATGCCGCCGTCGCTGCCGAGTCCCGTACCGTCCCACGCGATGCCGAGCACCGGTTCGTAAAGACCGTGCTCGGCCATGACGGCGGCGACGTGTGCGTGGTGGTGTTGCACGCGGACGAGCGGAGCGTCGAGCTCCGCCGACAGACGCTCGGCGAGCCGGCTCGAGGCATAGTCGGGGTGCAGGTCGCAGGCGATGACGCTCGGCTCGGCGCGAAAGAACCGCACGAGCTCGGCCACGTTCTTTTCGAACGCAGCGAGCGTCCGGGCTTCGTCGAGATCGCCGACGTGTTGCCCGAGTACGAGCGCGCCGTCGGTAACGAGCGCCGCCGTCGCCTTGAGGTGCGCCCCGAGCGCGAGCACCGTGTCGCCCTCCGGCAGACGTGCCACGGAGCGCGGCGCATAGCCGCGGGCGCGCCGCAGGAGCTCGACGCCGAATTCGTCGACGCGCGCCACCGAGTCGTCGAGCGGACGGGCGATCGCGCGGTCGTGCGACAGGAACACGTCGGCGATCGTGCCGAGGCGCTCGAGCGCGTCGTCGTCCAAGGTGGCGAGCGGCTCCCCGCTCGAATTGCCGCTCGTGCACACCAGGGGAACGCCGACGCTCGTCGCCAGCAAGTGGTGGAGCGGCGAGCTCGGCAGCATGCAGCCGAGCCGCGGATTTCCGGGTGCCACGGCGTCGCTCAGCCGCTCGGCCGCGCCGGCGCGCCGCTCGCAGAGCACGATGGGGGCTTCGGGGCTCGCGAGGAGCTCGGCCTCGGCTTCGCCGAGCAGCGCGTGTCGTCCCACGTCGGCGAGCGAGGCGAACAGCACGGCGAACGGCTTCTCTTCGCGGCGCTTCTGTGCGCGCAGCCGGAGCACGGCGCCGTCATTTCGAGCGTCGCACACGAGCTGAAAGCCCCCGACGCCGCGCAGCGCGACGATGAGGCCGCACCGGAGCGCGTTCGCGGCCGCTTCGAGCGCGTCGGCGCGGCGTGCCGTGACGGCGCCGTCCGGGCCGAAGAACGCGAGCGCGGGTCCGCATTCCGGGCAAGCGATGGCTTCGCCGTGGAAGCGCCGATTGTCCGGGTCGTCGTAGTCCCCCTGGCACGCTGCGCACAGCGGGAACGCGGAGAGACAGGTGCGTTCGCGGTCGTACGGCAGATCCGTCACCACCGAGTAGCGTGGCCCGCAACGCGTGCACGCGATGAACGGATAGCCGCAACGGCGATCCGAGGGGTCGGCGAGCTCGCTCACGCAATCGGGGCACGGCGCCGAGTCGGCCGGCAGCGCCGGCAGCACGGCGCCGTCGCCGTCGCTCTCGACGATGGAAAATCCGTGCTCCGGGAGCTCGGCGAGCTCGTGGTGCTCGAGGCTCGAAATGCGCGCGGGGGGCGGCGGCGTGCTGAGCACGACCACGAACTCGTCGAGCTCGTGCTGCGGACCCTGCACTTCGATCTCCACGCGCCCGCTCGCGTTTCGCACCCAGCCGTCGAGCGCGCGCTTCGTGGCTTCGCGAAAGACGAACGGCCGGAAGCCCACGCCCTGAACCGTCCCCTCGACGGCCAGCCGCAGGCGCGTCATGCCTCCGCCGGTGCCCGGTAGCGGGCGACGAGCAGCGTCATGTCGTCCTCTTGAACGGCAAGGTGGCTGCGAACGCGCGCCATGATCCCGTCGCGGATCCGGTCGGGCGGTTCATGGGCGAGCTCGCGCACGGCCTGGCAGAGACGTTCGACATCGAACAGCGCGCCGTCACGGCTGCGCGCTTCGATGATGCCGTCGGTGAACAGCACCATCAGGTCGCCGTTTCTGAGCGTGAACTCCGACTGAATCGGGCGCGTCAGACGATCGATGATGGCCATCCAGGGGCCCGGAGTTGCGATGAGCTCGATGCGGCGCTCGGCCGCGCGAAAGAGCACGATGTCCTGGTGGCCCCCCGAAAAGACGACGCGCCCGTTGCGCTCGTAACGGAGCAGCGTGAGCGTCACGTAATCCTCGCGGCCGAGCCGCTTCGCGACGTTGTCGTAGAGCACCTGGTTGACGATCGCGAGCGCGTCGCTCGGCGACCCGTTCGGCAGGGCGCGCTGCACGGTTTGCATCGCGCTCTCGAGCATCAGCATCACGAGTCCGGCGTTCAGACCGTGTCCCGAAACGTCGCCGATCGCGAGCCAGCCCCCGCCAGCCGTCGCCTCGACGTCGTAGTAGTCGCCCCCGACTTGCTCGGCGGGTTCCATCGCCGATGCGATCTCGAGCCCGTCGAGGGCTGGATTCTCGGGAACCAGGGCGCGCTGCACGCGTTTGGCGATTTCGAGCTCTTCGTCGACGCG
>DASUTR010000855.1:0-3491 GCA_036374535.1 Polyangiaceae bacterium | reverse complement strand
GTCTGCGCGTCGACCTCCGCGCGCGCAAGAAGTGGTGATGAAACCCGCGCCCGCGCCTGCCAAGGAAACGAAGATTGCCGTTCGTGATCTCCGTCTCCGCTACGGAGACAAGGAGGTCATCAAGGGCATTTCGTTCGACGTGCCGAAGAACGACGTGTTCGCGATCATCGGCCCTGCGCAATCCGGAAAGAGCTCGCTCCTTCGTTGCTTGAACCGGACCATCGAGTTCGTCCCGGACGCGCGGCAATCCGGCAAGGTCGAAATCGACGGTCAGGACGTTTCGAAGATGAGGAACGTCTACGAGCTCCGTCGCCGCGTCGGCATGGTGGCGCCGCTGCCCGTGGGATTGCCCCTCAGCATTTACGACAACGTGGCGTTCGCACCCCGTGCGGCGGGCTATCGCGACAAGCGCGCGCTCGACGCGCTCGTGGAACGCTGCCTGCGTCAGGCCGCTCTGTGGGACGAGGTGAAGGATCGCCTGCACAGTCTCGGTACGAAGCTTTCGGGTGGACAGCAGCAGCGCCTCACGATCGCGCGCGCTCTCTCGCACGATCCGGAGGTCCTCTGTCTCGACGAGTTTTCGATCGCGATCGATCCCGTCACGACGATGCGCATCGAGGACGCTCTCAAAGACCTGAAGCAAGAGATCACGATCGTGCTCGTCACGAACCTCGTGCAGCAGGCGCGGCGCCTCGCGGGTCGTACCCTGTTCCTCATGGACGGCGAGGTCGTCGAAGAGGACAGGACCGACAAGATCTTCTCGGACAAGCCGAAGAGTCAGAAGACGTACGACTACGTGAACGGGATCTTCGGATGAGCTTTGCTGCGCGCGCGACTCCCATCCACGCGATCCCCCGCGAGCCGGGGATCACGACCCGGGACCTTTCCCTCTGGTACGGAGATTTCCAGGCGCTCAAGAACATCACCGTCGAGATCCAGCGTGGGCTCATCACCTCGCTCATCGGGCCGTCGGGCTGCGGTAAGACGACGCTGCTGCGTTGCTTCAACCGCGTGAACGAGCGCTACGGCTACGTGCGCACGACCGGCGAAATCAAGATCCTGAAGAAGAACATCTACGACGCCGACGTGTCGCTCATCGAGCTCCGAAAGTCCGTCGGCATGGTGTTCCAGCGACCGAACCCGCTGCCCGTCTCGGTCTACGAAAACGTGATCTTCGGCAAGCGGCTCCACTCCGAGCCGAAGGATCTCACGAAATCCGAGCTCGACGCGGCCGTCGAGTTGGCCCTGACCGAGGTCGGCCTCTGGAACGATCTGAAGGATCGGCTCGACGCTCGGGCGACCGAGCTCCAGCTCGAGCAGCAGCAGAAGCTCTGCATCGCGCGCCTCTTGCCCGTGAAGCCGGAGATCATCCTGATGGACGAGCCGTGCTCGGCGCTCGATGTCGAGGGTACGCGAGCCATCGAGGAGCTCATGTGGACGCTGCGCGGGCGCTACACGCTCGTGATCGTGACGCACAACATGGCGCAGGCGCGCCGCGCGAGCGACGAGTGCGTTTTCATGTTGCTCGGCGAGCTCGTCGAGCACCGTCGCACGGAGGACCTGTTCCTGAATCCGCGCGACCCGCGTACCGCCGAGTACATCGAAGGCCGTTACGGCTGACCGCGTCGATGCTCGCGAGCTGCGTGGATCGCCGAGAGCGCGGCGCGCGCCTTGTTGCGCGTCTCCTTGGCCTCGAGCTCGGGTAGGCTGTCGGCGACGATGCCGGCGCCCGCGGTCACTTCGAAGCGATCGCCGTTCATCACGACCGTTCGAATGGCGATCGCCAGATCGAGATCGCTCGAGCGCGTGACGTAGCCGATGGCGCCGCCGTACGCGCCGCGCGGGCGCGTTTCGAGCTCGCGGATGATCTGCATGGCACGCACCTTCGGCGCGCCCGTCAGCGTTCCGGCGGGAAAGGTCGCGCGGATCACGTCCCATGGGCCCATCTTCGGCACGAGCTCGCCCTGCACCTCGCTCACGATGTGCATCACGTGGCTGTAGCGCTCGACGACCATGCTCTCCGGCACGCGCACGCTGCCGGCTTTCGACACGCGGCCCACGTCGTTCCTCGCGAGATCGATGAGCATCACGTGCTCGGCGCGTTCCTTCGGATCCGACGTCATTTCGGCGGCGAGCTTCGCGTCTTCTTCCGGCGTGCGGCCGCGCCGGCGCGTCGCGGCGATGGGGCGCAGCGTGATACGACCGCGTTCGACGCGCACGAGCGTCTCGGGGCTCGCTCCGGCGATGGCGACGCGCGGCGCGCCCGCATGCTCGGGCAATTCGAGCAAGTACATGTACGGAGCGGGCGAGAGCACGCGCAGCGCTCGGTACACGTCGAACGCGTCGGCTCCCCGGGCGGGCGTGGAAAACGTGCGCGCGAGCACGATCTGGAATGCGTCGCCGGCGCGGATGTACTCCTTGCCACGCTCGACGGCGGCGCCGTATTCGGCGTCGCTCATCGTCACGTCCAGATCGTCGGGTAGCGCTTCGGGGTCGGGTGGGGCGATGAGATCGACGCCGGGCGCCGACGCGAGGTCGCGCTCGGCGCGCTCGACGTCGGCGGGGTCGTTGGCGATCACCGTGGCGGTGTGCGTCAGATTGTCGAAGACGACCGCCGTGAAATCGGTGACGAGGCGCGCGATGGGGGCGTCGGCGGACGACGGCCACGGGTTCACCTTGGTCGCGTAGTGAACGATGTCGTACGGAATGACGCCCACGGCCGAGCGCGCGAAGCGGAGAGCGAGGTCGTCGCCCGGTTCCGGATCGCCGAACAGGCTCGCGAGGCGGGCGAACGGATCGACTCCGGATTCGCCGCGGAGCACGACTTGTCCGCGCGGCCGGTACCCGAGCATCGAATAGCGCCCCCAGCGCTCACCAGGCACGACGCTCTCGAACAGGAACGAGCCGCTGTCGGAGCGTGCGCGCATGACCCGATAGGCACCCACCGGCGTGAGCCCGTCGACGACCAGAATCTTTCGATGCATGACGCCGGGCAATCCTGATGCGCCTCGGCCGCGCCGTCTACTCCGACGAGACGGCGCCGGGGGCCCGGGCCATGCTAGCGTCCGCCCGTGCTCATGAACGGCTTGTCCTCGGGCGCCGTGCTGGCGGCTTTCGCCGAGTCGCTCGTCGACGGCCGGCGCGCCGTCGTGCTCGGCAGCGCGCTCTCTCCGACACCACGGCTCCTGCTCGATCGCGGCGCTCGCCTCGTGCACGTGTGCGATCCGGCTCCGCTCCGCGTCGCCGAGGCGCTGCGGCGGCCGAACGTTCCGGGCCTGACGCTCTCGACGTTGAACGACGACGAGGTCGCGGCGCGCGAGGGCGCCGTCGATTTCGTGCTCGTCGAGCATCTCGGCGCCTTCGACGCGCGGTCCGTCGTCGAGAAGACGAAGCGCCTCTTGGCGGTGCGCGGCGTCGCGCTCTTCGTCACGCCGAACCGCGAGGCCCGCCGCCCGCTCTTACCGACCGCCGACCCCGCTGGCCGGCGATGC
>DASUTR010000854.1:0-4540 GCA_036374535.1 Polyangiaceae bacterium | reverse complement strand
GACATCCCGGAATCGGGCGCGCCCGCGCGACGGGCTTGGTTGCGCGGAGCGCTGCGCCGGCGTGCGGCATTCGACGCGCGCACGGCCACGCGCGCGCGCCGTCGCGACGAGCGCTGGGTCGACGCGACCGTGGCGGAGCGGGAGTCGCACCAGGGTGGCTCGGCGTCCTTCCGTTTCGCGAACGACCTTCTCGAGCGGCTAGCGCCGTCCCTGCGCGTTCTCGCCGCGCTCGTGTCGGCCGAGCTCGCGCCGGCGGAGATCCGCGCAGTGCTTCGGTTGAGCGATACGGCGTTTCGGAAGCGTCTGAGCGCGCTGCGCTGTGCGGTCCGGACGGCGCTCGCGAGCGGAGAGGTGGTCACCGAACCGTCGTGGGCGTTTGCGCTCGGCTCGCGGCGTGCCGGGCTCATCGCGAGCCTCAAGCGGCACCCGGGCTGGGCAGTTGCGTCGCACGACCCGGATGGGCACCCGCTGATTTTTTCGCTGGCGGGTGCTCACAAAAGACGGCGCGCCGGCAACTCGGGTTGAACGAGGAGCAATCAATGTCGAAGAAGCCCAAGTTTCGCAGCCTGGCCGTCATTTTCACCGTCAAGGACCTGGACCGAACGCAAAAATTCTACGAGGAGCTCCTGGGCATCGCGCTCGAGCGGCAAGAGGGGTTCATGTCGGGCAAACTCCCGGACGGGGTCGAGCTCGGCTTCCTCGAGGGAGAGGCGACGCGCGGCACCTCGCCCGCGATCGTGTTCGGCCTCGACGAGGGTGGGATCGACGGCGTGGCCGAAACGCTGGTGCGGCAGGGCGTGCAACTCGTGAGCCAAGTATCGGAGGCTCCGGGCGGCTGGTCCTTCGAGTTTCGCGATCCCGACGAGCACCCGCTCGCGTTCTATCAGAGCGCCTCGCTCCCGCGCTGACCGCTCCGGGTGCTTCAGCTCACGTATCCGAGCGTCGCTCCGGCTGCTCCTCGTCGGCTGCCGACGGTTCCGAGCCTTCCTCGGGCTCCGTGGACTCCGGTGGTCTCGGCAGGGTGAGGTTCACGAACATTCGGTCGAGCACCTCGTCGGCGCGCTTCACGTCTGCCGCGCTCGGCGGCGGATTACTTCGAGCCTTCGGTGGCGGAGGCTTGGATTGCATTGAGGAATGCGTAGGACCCGCTTCGTCAGGCGTCGGTCATGAAACGAACCGGTTTCGGGAACGACCAAGCCGAAGCCCGCCGCCTCACGCTCAGGGACGCCTGAACAGGCGGAAAAACGTGCGCGCGAGGCGTGCGTCGCCCTTTAGCTCGACGCGCGCGTCTCCAAGCTTCTCGTCGCCGAAAACCAGCGCGCGCAAGGTCCCCCGATCCGTGATGATGACGGCGTCGGGCTCGCGGGGACTACCGCGCGTGACGGCGATGACCCCCTGCTCGACACGTGCCGAAAAGCGCTCCTCGTCGAGGCGGAGCTCGAACGTTGCGGCAAGCTCCGCGGCGCGTTCGGGGACGAAGGTCGCCTCGAGCGCGAGCATCAACGCGTCCGCACCGAGCTCCGCGACGGGCAGATGTTGCGAGCGAGCGCCCCAGAGTCCGAGCTCGCGGAGAATGGGATGGAGGCCGCGCCCCCAATCGGTGAGGTCGTAGAGCGCACCGCCGGCGCGGTGCCGCGCTACGACACCCGCGGTCTCGAGCTCACCGAGGCGCTGAGTGAGGACGTTCGGGCTCGCGCCGAGCGCGGCGCGAAGGTCCGTAAAGCGCTTCGGGCCGAACAAGAGCTCGCGCACGATGAGCAGAGCCCAACGCTCTCCGATGACGTCGAGGGCCCGTGCGACGCCACACGGATCGCCGTAGCTGCGCAGACCGGTCATGGCGCCGTCACTTGCATACTAGGACCAATTAGTCCTATATTAGGACTTCAGTCCGTCCCCGTCCAGAAGGAGCGAAACCATGAAAAATTACCTCGCCATCTACATCGGCACCGCAACGGCGTTCGAAAAATCCGGCTGGAACGCGCTCGACGACGAAACGAGGAAGGCACGGGAAGCCGCGGGGATGAAGGCCTGGATGGATTGGGGCGTCGCGCACGCCGATGCCATCGTTGACCAAGGCACGCCGCTCGGAAAGACGAAGCGTGCCGCGCCCGAAGGGATTGCCGACATCAAAAACGTCATGGCAGGCTACGTGATCGTCCGCGCCGAGTCGCACGAAGCGGCGGCGAAGCTCTTCGAAAAGCACCCCCATTTCTCGGTGTTTCCCGGCGATTCCGTGGAGATCAGGGAGTGCCTGCCGTTGCCCGAGCGCTGAGCTACGAGACCGCTGCGCTCTCAAGATGGCGCGACGATGCGGAACCAGAGCCTGCGTCGAAAGCCGCACATCTTGCAGAGGGCCGTGACCTCACGCAGCCGACCATGGGAGGTCGTCACGGCTTCGTGCGATTCGACGCCGAACGTCGTTTCGCACCGGGGACACGGAACGGCTTCGGCCTTGGGCTCGACGAGCGACGCCGTGGCCACATCCAAGGGGCGCTCTTCATTACCGCCGGGCGCGAGGTCGATGAGCCGGTCACGCGCGCGCGCGAGCTTGTCGCTCGCCAAGCGGGCTTGCCGCTTCAGCGTTCGAGCTCGACCGGTGCGCTTCGGGCGGGCCATGGCTCTAACCTAAGCACGGCAAGCGCGTTCGTCAGTGGGCGATCGCGGCCACGCACCGGTCGAAACCGGTCGTTCGACCGGACCCCGTCGTCGACGAGCGCGGTCCGGCGGTGATAGCGTCGTGCGGGGTCGAACCATGGGTCGTACGGCGGTCTTCTCGGCACTTTCTCGCGTTTTCTCTCGGCTGGATCGCGAACGACGCGCGGTAAGGCCGCTCGCCCGTCGTGAGTTCTTGCGGCTCACCGCCCTCGGCGCCGCGAGTGCGGCGCTGCCCGCCTGCGGGGGCGATGGGGACACCTCCCCGGGAGGCGACGAGAAGTCGCCGCGCGTGGTCGTGGTCGGAGCGGGCCTGGCCGGGCTGCACGCCGCGTACCGGCTGAAACAGGCCGGCATCGACGTGACCGTCTACGAAGCGACGGACCGCGTCGGCGGGCGCACGTTCACGCTCCATGATTTTCCCGACGACCAGCTCGGCGAGCTCGGCGGCGAGCTCATCGACACGAACCACCCCGCGATGTTCGCGCTCGCCGAAGAATTCGAGCTCACGCTCGACGATCGCCTGGCAGAGCCCGTCACGACGAACGAGACGTGGTGGATCGGGGGCGTCGCCGTGCCCGAAGAGACCATCGTCGAGCAGTTCTCGGCAGTCGCGGGCGTGATGCTCGACGATCTCGACGCCGCCGATACGGACGACGCGCGTTTCGCGGAGCTCGACGAGACGCCGCTCTCCGACTACCTCGACGCCGTCGTTCCGGCGGCCGATTACCCCGAGCTCCACGCCGTGCTGACCGCCGCGTACCGCGGCGAATTCGGCCTCGAGACACCCGAGCAATCCGCGCTCAACCTCATCTACCTCATCGGCTCGGACGAACCGGATCCATTTCGCGTCTTCGGTGAATCCGACGAGCGCTACCACCTCCACGAGGGTAGCGATTCGATCGCGCTGTCGCTCGCGGAGGAGCTCGGCGATGCGGTCGCGCTCAGCCACGCGCTCGTGAGCCTCGCCGCCGACGGCGACGGGTACTCACTCCTGTTCACCCGCACAGACGCGGAGCCAATCACGGTCGAAGCCGAGCACGTCGTGCTCGCGATCCCGTTCACGGTCGCACGCACGCTCGACCTCGCACTCGACGTGAGCGACGACAAACGACGCATCATCGACGAGCTCGGTTACGGCACGAACGCGAAGGTCATGGGCGCGTTCAACGAGCGGGTGTGGCGCACGCAGCACGACGCTTCGGGCTCCGTCACGACCGACGCCGCTTTTCAACAAACCTGGGACAGCTCGATCGGGCAGGCGGGTGAGCACGGAATTCTGACGAATTTTCTCGGCGGCGAGGGCGGGCTGGCCGTCGGGGGACCGGAGCCGGAAGCGCACTTTCAGTCCGTCATTGCCGAGCTCGAGAACGTGTTTCCGGGCATCGGAGCGGCCTATGTCGAAGGTTCCGCACGACGCATGCATTGGCCGAACGCGTCGTTCACGCGCGGCAGCTACACGTGTTACCGGCCCGGGCAGTGGTCGTTCTGGCAACTCGAGGGCGAGCGCGCCGGGAATGTGCATTTCTGCGGTGAACACACGTCGCCGGATTTCCAGGGCTGGATGGAAGGCGCCGCGGAAACGGGTGCTTTCGTGGCTGCCGAGGTATTGAACGATCTCGGCGTCGCGTATCCCGATGGCCTTCGTGCAATCCTCGAGGGCAAGTTGCCGCAGCCCACGTGGGGACTCGACGACGGGGCATTCGCGCGCGTCTCGCCGATCGCACGGCGTCGGGCTCTCGCCGCTCGCGCTGTCCGCGGATGAGTCGTCCGCCCGAACGAGACTTCGTGCCACGCTTGTCGCGCGTTCGCCGTGCGGACACGCCTCGACCCCGTAATTTCACGCGATAAACGCGGGGATTTCCGCGCATCCGTCGAGCCACGCTGA
>DASUTR010000853.1:0-2053 GCA_036374535.1 Polyangiaceae bacterium | reverse complement strand
CCTTCCTCGCGAGCGAACGTCAAGTCTGCCAGCCAAAAAGAACGCGGCACGCGCGGCGTCCTCGCTGCTCGGACCCCCGAGCGCACCCGCCGGGGGGTGTTCGCCCGCGCCAAAGGGCTCACTTCGACGGGCGAACGACGTTCTCGTGAGGCTGTAACCATGCGAAATGATTACGGAGTTCGAGCATCGATTTCTCCCCGGGGGCGGTACCGACTATACGAAGGCGCGCGCCGGGCCGTTCCCGGAAGCCGTGGTGCTAATGATGGTTCCTGATTCCGGGGCGCGAAACGTGGTCATGACCCAGACCGAAAAGGTCCACGAGCTCGAGCGAGTCGTCGATGGCGCGCGTGACAAGGCGCACGTCATCCTGCTCGGCGGGCATCCGGATCCCGACGCCATCGCCAGCGCGCTCGCGCACCGGCGCATCTGCGAGCGCATCGGGGTCTCGGCGACGATCGCTCACGTGCTTCCGATTTCGCGCTCGGAGAACCGCGCGCTCGTGAAGCTCTTGAACGTGCCGATGATCAAGGTGAGCGACGCGTCCGAGCTCACCGAATTCGGCTACATCTCGCTCGTCGACGCGAGCGCTTGCGAGACGAGCATCAAGCTCCCGCCGGGGCTCAAGCTCCTCACCATCGTCGACCACCATCGACCGCCGAGCATTCCGAAGGCGCCCTTCGTGGACATCCGTCACGACGTGGGCGCTACCTGCACGATCTACGCGGAGTACTCCGAGCACGGCCTCGCGCCGTTCGGCGCGAACGGCAACGACGACGGCGAGGTCGCTACCGCGATGTTCTTCGGTATCCAGACCGATACCGACGATTTCGCCTACGCGACACCCGCCGATCACCGCGCGGCCGCGTACCTGAAGCCCTACGTCGATGCCGAGACGCTTTCCCGCGTCGGGCGCCGCGCCGTTTCCGCCGAGGCCATGGAAGCCATCGGGCGTGCCCTGAACGACCTCGAGGTCGTCCGCGACTTCGCCATCGCCGGAGTCGGTCACGTTTCGGCCGTCAATCGTGACGCCATCCCGATGGCCGCCGACTTCTTGTTGCGCCGCGAGGACATCGACACCGTGCTCGTCTTCGGCATCGTCGAGGATCGCGTGGACGGCTCGCTGCGGACGCGCCGCGCGAGCGTCGACCCGGCCATCTTCATGCAGAACGTCTTCGGCGACGACAGCGAGGGGCGACCCTACGGCGGAGGTCGCGCCGACATGGGCGGTTTCCGCATCCCCCTCGGTCTCATGGCCGAGAGCGACGACGAGGGCGCGCTCTGGAACCTCGTGCGCGAGGTCGTTCGCACGCGCGTCGCTCGCGTCGTCCCCGAGCTCGAGAAGAAGCGCGACGGCCGTTAGCGCGCAGCGTGACTCATCCGTCGCTCTACGCGCTGCTCGGGTTCGTCGTCTGGACGATGCTCGTCGTGGTCGTCGGCATCGGGACGCCGCGCCTCTCCGCGATATGGGCTCGCCGCGCGCCGCCGAAGTCGTTTCTGGCCGACGTGCCGCACGGAAGCGACCGCTACCGCCGCACCATGCGCGCGCACGCGAACTGTGTCGAAAATCTGCCCATCTTCGCGGCGCTCGTGCTCATCGCGCGCGCCGTTTCGCTCGAGAGCGGCGTGTTCGAAGCGCTGGCCGTCACGGTGCTCCCCGCGCGCGTCGGGCAGACGCTCACTCACGTCGCGAGCGGCTCGAACCGAGCCGTCGTGGTGCGCTTCCTGTTCTTTACCGTTCAGCTCCTGTGCTTCGCGGCCATGACCGTGATTCTCGTCAGCGGGTAGCGCCGCCTGACGGACCACTTCCCTCCGCGAGAACCTTCTCCAGGAGCTCTCCGAGCTCGAGGTGCCGTGCCCAACGGCGGGCGTACGCGGCGTCGAACCGATCCCCTTGCACCGCGACGACGCCGACCGCGTCACGCCACTGCCGCTCCGAAATCCCTTCGCCCTTTCTGTACCAGTCGAGCTTTTGGACGACGATGTCCTCCGGACTCGCGAACCACACGAGCTTGTTTCTAATCGGCACCGAAACGCGACGTTTCATCTCTTCGAG
>DASUTR010000852.1:0-4026 GCA_036374535.1 Polyangiaceae bacterium | reverse complement strand
CCCATCGAATCGAAGAAATTGCGCTCGTGGTTCGGCCAGTAGGCGGCTCCATCGATGGTTCCGCGGTCGCAGAGCAGGATTCGATCCGGAAAGAGCGCCGATTGAACGTCTTCGAGGTTTCGCTGCACGTGGAAGACAGCGGCCTGCGCGGAGCGCTGTGCGTCGATTTGCGAGGAGCGCGGAAACCCTCCGGCGAACAGGATGGTCGCCGACTCGGGAACGATGACCACGCGCTCGCCGAGCTCGCGCCGAAAGAGATCGGCGGCGGTCGTCTTGCCGCCGCCCGGGCCGCCCGTGAGCACGATGCGACAGCGCTTTTGCAACGGCATGACGCGAGTGCGGTGTGATTCGTCGGTCATTCGAACGTCATCCTCACGCGGTAGGCGCCCGCCTCGAGGCGGCTTTCGACGCGGAGCCCGCTCTTGTTGAAAATCGCCAGCATGCGGCCGTTTTCGACCAGGACGTCGGCCGTGAACCCGGCGACCCCGCGCTTTCGGGCGACTTCGGCGAGTCGTCGGAACAGCGCCGTCCCCACGCCCTTGCCTTGCCAGGCGTCGAGGACGACGAGCGCGACGTCGGCGAGCTGCGTTGCGGGGTCCACGTCGTAGCGCGCCATCGCGATGAGCTCGGAAGTCTCGGCGCCGTCGGGCGTCGCGACGAGCGCCATGTTGCGCTCGCAGTCCACGTCCACGAGCTCGAGTAGTTCCTCGTGCGGATGGCGCTTCTTGTGTCCCATGAAGCGCTGGTACGTGCTTTCGTTCGACAAGCAGTAAAATAGATCCTTGAGAGCCGTTTCGTCCGCCATGCGAAGCAGACGGATGCGAATGCCGGCTCCGCTCGCCAGGCGAATCGACGTTTCCTCGATCGGGTCCAAGGCACGGGGGGCGCGCTGGTCCGGAAACACGTAGCGTCGCGCCTTCGCGTTCGACAAGAGCTCCGGGCGAAAATCGGGATGTGCGATGTCGATCAAGGCCGTGGCGCGCTCTCGAATGTTCTTGCCCCAGAGGTCCGCGACGCCGTACTCGGTCACCACGAAATGCACGTCGCCGCGGCTCGTCACGATGCCCGCGCCCGCCTCGAGGATCGGCTGGACGCGGCTCAGCGAGCCGTCTCTCGCAGTCGATGGCAGAGCGATGATGGGTTTTCCTCGCCGGCTGCGCGCGGCGCCCCGGATGAAATCGACCTGGCCCCCGATGCCGGAAAAAAAGCGGCCTCCCAAGGTATCTGCTGCGACCTGACCCGTGAGATCCACGGCCAGAGCCGAGTTGATGGCGATCATGTCGTCGTTCTGCGAGATGACGAACGGGTCGTTGGTGAAGTCACTCGGTTTGAGCTCGACGAGCGGGTTGTCGTGCACCCAGTCGTAGAGGCGTCGTGTCCCCATCACGAACGACGTGACGATCTTACCGGGGCACAACGTCTTGCGCTTGCCCGTGACGATTCCGGCTTCGACGAGGTCGACGATGCTGTCGGACAGCATTTCCGTATGCACTCCGAGATCGCGCCGGTTGGTGAGCGCCGTGACCACCGCGTGGGGGATCCTGCCGATACCCGTCTGGAGCGTCGCGCCGTCCGGGATCAGTGTCGCGACGTGGCGCCCGATTTCCAAGCTGACGGGGTCGAGCGGCTCGCTCTGAAGCTCGAGGATGGGGTTTTCCACCGGGACGAGCCAGTCGATATCGGCGATGCTCACGCCCGCGTCCCCGAACGTCCGGGGCATGTTGGGGTTCACCTCGGCGATCACGAGGTCGGCGCAGTCGACCGCTGCGCGCACGACATCGACCGAGACGCCGAGACTCACCCGGCCATGGCGATCGGGCGGCGTGACCTGCACGAGGACGACGTCGATACGGACGCGCCCGGAGCGAACGAGCCGCGGGATCTCCGAGAGGAACACCGGCATGAAGTCGGCGCGCCCGGCCTGCACGGCGTCACGCACGTTCGAGCCGATGAAGAAGGCCGTATGGCGGAATCGCCCGGCCATCTCCGGTTCCACGTAGGGCGCCGGCCCGAGCGTCAAGAGATGAACGATCTCGTTGTCGGCCAAGTGCTCGCCGTGCTCGACGAGCGCTCTCACGAGAGCGGTCGGTTCGGCGGCGCCGGAGCCGATGAGGATGCGCCGCCCCGCCGCAATGCGGAGAACCGCCTGCGCCGGCGTGGCGATGCGAGCTCGGTATCGGTCCTGCCAATTCGGGTCGTACACGCTGGCCTGTGGGCGAGAGAGCTCGCGTCGAGGCGGTACAGCAACAACCGGACCAGCCGTGGGAGGGACGGTAAACGTCCGGCAGGTGCAAGAATCGCGGCGCGCCGGCGCCGGCGCGCATCCTTTGCGCGTTCCGAGCACGCCAGGGGAAATAGGTCCGTCTCCACACGACACGGGCGGCGGCACGAACTCTGCACGGGAAGTCCGGCATGACGGCCACAGCCAGCTACGTACGCGACCTCATGACTCGGGACGTCGCCACGCTCGGACGCAACGAGACGTTGCGCACGGCGGACGACCTGATGCGTCTCGGACGGATTCGCCACCTGCCCATCGTCGACGAGGACGGCGGGCTCGCGGGGATCGTGAGTCAGCGCGACCTCTTCCACAGTGGCTTGATGAGGGCCCT
Source organism: Polyangiaceae bacterium (assembly GCA_036374535.1). Classification (GTDB taxonomy): domain Bacteria; phylum Myxococcota_A; class Polyangia; order Polyangiales; family Polyangiaceae; genus PMG-095. The sequence goes on along the minus strand of DASUTR010000852.1, from coordinate 1,414 downwards.
CGGCTACGGCTCGCACGCGCAGGGCCGCGCGCTCGACTCGCTCGTCGTCAAGGAGGCGATGAAGACCGAAGTGGCTACGACGACTCCCGATACGCCGCTCGCCGCGGCGGCGAAGATCATGTTCGAAAGGAAGATCGGCTGCCTCGTCGTGCTGGAAGGCGGGAAGATTGCCGGCATCTTGACCGAAGGCGATTTCGTGCGCGCAGCCGCAACGACCTGAGGGCGGCACGTGAGCTCCGCGCCGACTCTCACCCGGGCGATGGACGGCAACGAGGCCGTCGCGTCGGTCGCCTATCGGCTGAACGAGGTAATCGGTATTTATCCGATAACCCCCGCCTCTGCGATGGGCGAGCTTTCGGACGAGTGGGCGTCGAGGGGGCGCAAGAATCTCTGGCAAAGTGTTCCGGCCGTCGTCGAGATGCAATCCGAGGGCGGCGCCGCGGGCGCGGTGCACGGGGCATTGGAAGCCGGCGCGCTCGCGACGACGTTCACGGCGTCGCAGGGGCTCTTGCTGATGCTTCCCAACATGTACAAGCTCGCCGGCGAGCTCCTGCCGTGCGTGATTCACGTCGCGGCGCGGACCATCGCGACCCACGCGCTCAGCATCTTCTGCGACCACTCCGACGTCATGGCGTGTCGTCAGACCGGCTTTGCGCTGCTTGCGTCGTCGTCCGTTCAGCGCGCGCACGATTTCGCGTGCATTGCGCAGGCCGCCACGCTGAGGAGCCGCGTGCCGTTTCTCCATTTTTTCGACGGCTTTCGCACCTCGCACGAGCTCACGCGGGTTCGCGAGCTCGACGACTCGGACCTTCGAGCGCTGATCGACGCCGAAGCCATCTCCGAGCTGCGAAAGCGGGCGTTGAGTCCGGAGCGGCCGAGCGTGCGCGGCACGGCCCAGAATCCCGACGTGTTCTTCCAGGCTCGCGAGGCGGCGAATCGCTTTCACTCGGCGTGCGCCGGTATCGTCGAGCGCGAGATGAAGCGGTTCTCCGAGCGCACGGGGCGAAGCTACGAGCTCTTCGAGTACTCGGGACATCCGCAGGCCGAGCGGATCGTCGTCTCCATGGGCTCCGCCTCGCACACGGTCGAGGAAACGGTGCGGGAGCTCGCGCGTCGCGGCGAGCGTGTCGGGGCGCTGCGCGTCTCGCTCTACCGGCCGTTCTCGGTCGAGTCCTTTCTCGGACACTTGCCGAGATCCGCGCGGAACCTCGCGGTGCTCGATCGAACGAAAGAGCCCGGGGCCATCGGCGAGCCGCTCTATCTCGACGTGGTGGCGGCGCTCGCGGAAGGCGACCGCTCGGGCGAAACACGAGTGTGCGGCGGACGCTACGGTCTTTCGTCGAAGGAGTTCACTCCGGCCATGGTGAGGGCCGTTTTCGACGAGCTCGAGCGTTCCGGTGCGCGCCGGCACTTT
>DASUTR010000851.1:0-10349 GCA_036374535.1 Polyangiaceae bacterium | reverse complement strand
TGTTCCGCTCCACCGTCGGGTTCGTCGGGCCCCTCATGGCGCCCCTGTACGGCGGCGGAGCGGCGACGCCCAACGGCCTCGTCGAACGGGACCTCGGTAGCAGCCGCGCCGGCTACTTCATGCAGCTTCCGTTCTTGATGCTGCATGCCCACAACGCGGAGCCGGACGCTATTCACCGCGGCGTCAGCATGGTCCTCGACGTGCTCTGCTCGCCGCTCGGTCCACCGTCGGACGAAATTCCGCCGTTGCCCGCCGTACTCGCCGGTCAGACCAACCGCCAGCGCGTCGATGCCCACACGAGCGCCTGCGGTCAGGGTTGCCACAACGCGATGATCAATCCGATGGGTTTTGCCTTCGAGAACTTCGACGGCATGGGCCAGTACCGCGAAACGGAGATCAACCCGATCGACAGGGCGTCACTGCCCATCGACGCGAGCGGTACGTTCGAGTTCGCGGAGGGCGAGAAGAGCTGGCAGAACGGTGCGGAGCTCATGAACATGCTCGCCACCGACCCGCAGTCGCACCTCTGCTACTCGAAGAAGCTGTCGAGCTTCGCGCTCCAGCGCGACGTCATCACCCCGGACTTCCCCCTCATCAGCACGCTCTCCTCAGTCAGCACATCGACCAACGGATCCGTGAAGCGAGTGCTCATCGATCTCGTCAAGAACGACGCCTTCCGCACTCGCGCCGTAGGTCTGCCGTGAAAGCCAAGGCCAATCCCATGAACCGCCCCACCGTCAACCGCCGAGCCTTCCTCACCGCCGGAGCCGTCGCTGTCGGCCTGCCCTTCCTCGAAGGGCTCCCCAGCCGCTCCGCCTGGGCGCAAAACACCGCGCCCGTCTTCACGTTCTTCGTGGTCGGCCAGAACGGCGTGGTCGGGAAGAACTTCTTCCCGAGCGCGACCGGAGCCTTGACGACGGCGGGTCTCGCGGGAGCGAGCGGCATGGCAACCAGCGTGCTGTCGGCCCACGCCGCGAACCTCTTGTTCATCAAGGGGATCAACTACCCGCAGCCGGGTCCCAGGAGCTGCGGTCACGCGGAAGGCAACGTGCAGACGCTGACGGGTCTCGCACCGGGCTCGACGGGCAACACGGCCTACGCCGCGGGTCCGTCCGCCGACACGTTGATCGCCAAGGCCTTGAACGCCCCCGATCCTCTCGCCCTGTACTCGGGTGCGAAGGGGTTCATCGCTGAGCGCATTTCATTCAAGGCCGCTGGCGCCGGCCAGGTCCGCGCCGCCGATCAGAATCCGTACACCCTCTACTCGAAGGTCGTCGGTCTGGCGGGGATGAACACGGGCGGTACGTCCGGCACGGGCAGCACCGCCGGCACGGGCGGCACGTCGTCCACGGACGCGATCGCGCGGGAGCTCGCGAACAAGGACAAGAGCGTCAACGACCTCGTGCGGGCCGAGCTCAACGAGCTCCGGGCCAACCCGGCGCTCAGCAACGCCGACAGGCTGCGCATCGACCAGCACTTCCAGGCGATCCGAGACATCGAAGTCGGCATGGGTGGCATGGGCGGCAGCATGCCCACCACGCCTACCGCTTCGTGTTCCACGACGGGCCTTCCGATCGACAAGTACGAGGCCCTGAAGAGCGGCTTCCGGTTCAACGGCGCGCAGATGGAGGAGTACGTCAAGCTGCACTTGCAGATCATGGCGGTGGCCTTCGGCTGCAACTACAACCGGGTTGCGACGCTGCAGTGGGGCGACGGCACCGACGGAACGAAGTACGACGTGGCGTCGAACGCCGGGCTCGGCTGGACCTTCCACCAGCTGAGTCACCGGATCCAATCGGATTCCGCGACGGGTAACAACCCGACGGCAGAAGCCGCTCATCACGAAATCGACGAGGTGCGCATGCGGACGTTCCTCGTCGGTCTGGACGCCTTCAAGGCGCACGGGCTCGAAGCCAACACCCAGCTCATCTGGACGAACACGCTCGCCGACGGCCCGTCGCACGGGGCGCGCGGTGTGCCGATGATCGTCTGGGGCAGCGGCGGCGGTTACCTCAAGCAGGGCGCGTTCGTCGATGCGGCAGGCGCATCGAACGCCAAGGTCCTGAACACCTTGATGGCAGCCGCAACGCGCGGAGCGACGGCGCCCTCGATCGCCAACGCCGGCGAACTCGACGCCATGAAGGCGTAGAAGACGCAGCTGTCACGCCCGGCGGAAGCCGATGGCGTAGACGAGCTGCAACGTCGGGCCGATATCCCAGAGCCATGGGCCGGTCGGCTGCGGGCCGGGAGGGGCCGCGAGGCCCGAATTGCCGATCAGCGCCAGCAGCGTGAACGGATCGGGCTCGAGCACGACCGCCCCGGAACGCGCTTGCGCCTCCACGCACGTCTCGAGCTCCTCCGAAGGACGCTCTCGGAAAGCAGCCAGCTCGGAAGCGACGTCGCACGAGAGCACGTCGAAAACCAACGAGACGGCGCCATGCTGGGCGGTAGAGCGCGCGAGACTTCCGACGTGGACGGCCATCGTCGCCGCGCCGAGCTTTTCCCAGGTGGTGTCCGACGCGGCCCACGCCTTCTGGAAAGGGAGTACCAGTTGGCTTAGCACGCAGGTGGAGACGGTAACGTCGAAGGGACCTCCGAGGGGATCGACCACGGCAGCCGGGGCACCGAAGACGGCCTCGTGAAGGGCGTCATCATCCGGGAAAGCGTCGCCCCATTCGTCGAGCCGAGCGAGCAGCCCCGACAAGTCAACGCCGCCGTGCAACACGATGGCGTCGCGAACGGCCGACGGCTGGCGATCCCGCGCCCGTTCGATGGCCTCGCCGTCGAGGTCGACCAGATGAATCTTCGCGAAGCGGTGGGCCAGACGCGGAAGGTCGAGATCGTCGCACTTACCAGCGCCGAACACACAAAGCGTTCCGCCCGCCGGCTCCGCCGGAATCAGCGCCATCACTCGCTCCCGATGGCGAGCGTAGAGCTCCGAGAGGTCGGCCGACTCGCGGTGCCTGTCCGCTAGGGCGCGCCTCATGCGGGTCGCCGTGTCGGCGGGCAGGGCCGGATCGTGCGCGACCTCTTGGTGCGCGCGCAGGCACCGGTTCGAACAGGCCACGAAACCGCGGCTGGACGTCTTGCAGACATCGCACACCCGTCGCGGAGGCAGGCTGTGTCCGCAGGTCTCGAACACGAAGTCGCCGTCGCTGCGTGCGATCTCGGGATCCGGCATCGGTTGCCGGCCCACTATGCCACGGGCCTTCGACCCGTAAGAATTAACTCACAGAATGATCTTCTTGCAGGTCGCGTCGCAGTCGGAGCCCGTCGCGCCGTTCATACCTTCGCCCTTGTCGCACTCTTCGAAGGGCGGATCGGTGATGGAGTCGCCGCAGTACGGCGCGAGCAAGCAGCCGGCGGTGCACGCGCCCTTCATGCCGTAGGGCGCGCCGTTCTCCGCGCCGTTGTCGCATTGCTCGATCGGCATGTCGACGTTCTTGTCGCCGCAGAAGGGGCCGTACTTGCACATCGTCGTGCAGCCGCCGTACACGCCGTCGGTGTTGTTCATGCCGCCGCACTCACCGGGCGCGGCCGTCATGGCGTCGCCGCAATCGCACTCTTCGCCGCCCGTGCGAATGGCGTCACCGCAGCGCGGCTCGCAGACCGAGCGCGTCGTCGAGAAGCCCTGTAGCGTGAGCTGGTAGTTCGATTCACGCGGGTGCCGATCGGCGTGGAACACCACGATTTCGTAGGTGCGCCCGACTTCGAGCCCGAGATTGGCCACCGTGCCCATCGCGATCGTCATCGGCGTGGGAACGCCCATAACGACTGTTTGGGTCTGGATGGTCCAAGCAGCGCCGGCGGCGCTGAGCGTCACCGTGCCCTGCAGGCGCTCGTGGGGCGCGCCGAGGTCGAGCACGAGCTTGCCGTTGATGAACACCCACACGTCGTCGTCGCCGTAGAACGCGAGCGACTCGTTGCCGGCGTACTTGAAGAGGTAGCGAACCTCGGACGTAAAGTAGAAGTTGCGCGGAACGCCGGTGACCGGCGCCACCGGGCCTCCGGTCCCCGCCATCGGACGGCTGTAGGAGCCCTGCGGATCCCATTGCTGCCACACGGGGTTGCCGGTCTGCGCAATGCAGTTCGCCGCCGTGAGCGTAGCGGGCCAGTACGGCCAGAGATTGCACATCTTGCCGGCGTGGGCGCCCGTCGCCGCTTCGAGCGGGAAGAAGCCGCTCGACAGGGCGTTCGCAGGCGAGTCGGCGAAGACCGGCGACTGCATGGCGCGCGCGGGGATCGCCGTCATCGTGAAGATGTCGTGGAGATCCTCGTACACCGTGCGGCCGGTGCTGCTCGAGAATTGATACTGCGTTCCCGCCACTCCGAGCTCGAGCACGCCGATGCTCTTCGTGCCGAGCGGCGAGTCCGTGTACCACTGCGCGAACGACTGCGCGCTCGTGACGACGCGCGTCATGGTCTGGAGGTACGTCGGGTTCGCCGCGCCGGCGTTGCACGTCATCGTTCCGGCGACGCCCGTGAGCACTCCCGTGTTGTCCCAGTCGGTGAAGCGGCACGGGCAGGTCATCGTCGCTCCGAGCGCCGGCTTGCCGTTCGCGCCGAGCGCTGCCGCCGCGATGCCCGGGCAGAGCGCGGTCGAGTCGGAGTCGAAGCAGGTGCCGTTCATTGCGACGGGGCGGCCGCTGGCGTTCGGAACGCACGCGACCTTGGTCCCGCCCGCCGGCGTCGAACCGAGGAAGAAGAAGTCGGGATGACCGGTTGCGAGATTCTGGCCGTCGAAGTCGCGGTACGTGACGGGCATGCGCAAGCACTGCGCCGCCGCCGAGAGCGTGCACATCTCGGTATCGGGGCGCGCCATGTCGGTGCACGTGAAGCCCGCTTCGCGCGTGCACGTGGAGGAACAACCGTCGCCGGCGACGGCGTTGCCGTCGTCGCACTCTTCGCCCATGTCGACGTTGCCGTCGCCGCAGACCGAGGCGCACGCCTTCGTGCCGGTCGCGTCGCGGCACGAAGGCTCTTTCGTGCACGTCTTCGAGCAGCCGCGCGCTGCTTCCATCGGGTCGCCCGTGAAGAGGCCGTTCACCTTGCCCGCGGCGGGATTCGTGCCGTCGTCGCACGACTCGCCCGCTTCCACCATGCCGTTGCCGCAAACGGACTGCACGCACGTGGACGGCGAGCCCATGCACGACCACCCCGGCTCCGTGAGACACGTTGCCGAGCAACCCATGCCGGGTTTCGGCGGATCGCAATTCTCACTGCCCTTGAGCTGGCCGTCGCCGCAGAACGGAACGCATTGCCTGCCCGGCACGCGACACTGCCAGCCGGGCGTCACCGTCGTGCAGTCGGCGGAGCAACCTTCCGAGCGCGTCATGCCCTCGTCGCACGCTTCGGTGCGCGAGAGTTGGCCGTCACCGCAGATGGGCGCGGGAATGCAGAGATCGCCCGGCGTGGGACAGCGCGCGTTGCCTTCGATCTGACAGGTCGCGCCGCAGCCGTCGCCGCCGTTCTTGTTACCGTCGTCGCAGCCCTCCATATCGTCGAGCCGCGAGTTGCCGCAGTTGTCGAAGACGATCGTGCCGCCGATTCCGGAACCGTTTCCAAACCCGCTCGCTCCCGAAGCGCCCGACTTTCCGCCCTTTCCGTCGTCGCCGTCACCGACGCCGGTACCGTTGGTACTGCCCGGTCCGCAACCGGTTCCAGTAAACGCGCCCAAGAGCAAAGCGAGGAGTGCAAGACGAGCCAATCGGGGCATGAGGTCACCAATACTTCGCTTGGTCGTGACTCTTTGCAAGGAGTCCGAGAGTGACACGACGTGTTGACCTCAAGAAGGACGGATGAGCCGGGCGCGTGGGGTCAGTTGCGCCCACTTTCTTTTGGCGCCGTCTTTCTTCGACGAGGCGATTGCGCAGCTCTCTCCCCCACCACTTCTCGGTGGAGTGCTTGCGTCATTTCGGCTCATGCCCACACCCGCGCCCGTGATTTGCGCTTATCGAATACGAGCTAGCGCAGCGGTAAAATTGAAGCGGACATGGCCGGACATTGTTGCCCGCAAGGAATGCGAGACTTCGGTCTCGAGCTTTTGCGCTCAACGCACGCAGCGCACGCGGTTCTCGGTGTCGTCGTCCTCGGTCCGGCTATGGCCGTCCGAGAAGCGCACCGACCAGGCAAGCACCTCCGGACTCCCGCCGTCCGGGGGTTCCTCGGGCTCGCCCGCGAATCGCGTCGACGACCAATACGTACCGCCCGGCGCCTCCGGAAAGGCCACGGGATCGAGGAGCGGCCCGCTCGTCTTCGTGTCGTCGACGATCGTTTGGAGCTCTTTCACGCTCGGGACGCGAAAGTTCGCGTTCCCGTTCACGATGAGCGCGCCGCAGTAGGCGCGCGCTTTTTCCAGCGTATCGGCAGCGAGGGTTGGGTGGTGTTCCCAGCGCAGGCCCGTCTGCCGGTCGAGGGCGGTGCCGCCCTCGATGCGAAAGCGGTCGCCGGGAGCCGGAAGCGGGGGTTGGCGCGCGTCGCGGACGCAACGCACGGCCCGCTCTTCCGTCTTGAGGCTCGAGCCGGTATCGCCGACGACGAGACTTGCGGAGTAGGCCGACAGCTCGGGATCCGACGCGACGGACGTGCCCGTCCAATACGTTTCGGCCGGCGTCTCGGGGAACGCGTCCTCGTCGATGGCCGGCTCCGTGGTCGAAGGATCGAGGATGGACACGAGCTCGATCCGGTTCGGCAGGCGAAAGTCGTCGTAGCCCCCTTGCTCGAGCTCGTCGCAGTGATCGACGGCGTCTTGCCACGTAAAGCCGCTCGAGTCGGTGGAGCTGCGATCGACGCCGCCCTGCCACTCGAGCCCGGTGACCTCGTCGAGCACGAGGCCTTCCGCGCTCGTGCGATAGCTCTGCGGATTCGGTAAGCCGGACGCAGGCGGGTTCGGCATCGGGAACGGAGCGACCCCGTCCGGGCGCGGCGGACCGTTGCCCGAACACGCGACGAGCCCACCTGCGGCGAGCAGCCGAAGGGCGCTCGAAACGTTCACTACTGTCCCATACCACTCGGACAGCCGACGCGCGTCGCCGAGACCGCGAAGTCGTCGAGCCAGAGCGTGCGCTCGGTGTCGGTCTGGTAGGAATCCCACCCGACTCGGATGGTGTCGAAGTTCGGCGCCGTCCACGGATAGGTCGCGGGCTGGCTCACGCAGCCGTCGCCGTTCGACGCGCTCCCCATGCCGCGGACCGTGAGGACTTCCATGCCGTCCACCCACATGGTCATGGCGTTGCCCGGGCCGTCGTAGTGCCACTCGACGCAGCTCCAGCGACCCACGGGGACGACCTTGCCCGTTGCGTGGTGCCAGCAGTCACTGCGCGGACCGTTGCCGTTGTAGCCGTCAGGCGTTTCGTAGTTGCCCATGAGCTGGTTGCCCGCGGTGATCGCATGCTGGCCGCCGAGGCGATACGCCGCGTGGTACGTCTGTCCCTGAACGAGCCCGGAACCCTCGACGAGGGTCCAGTGGACGGCGGGGCTCGTCGATGTCGGGGCGGAGGTGAGCCACAGCATCACGCGTCCGTAGAACGTGTTGCCCGCGACCGGGAACACGGGCGCGTTCGTGAGCGCGATGAATGCCGAGTCGGCTTGCCCGGGTACGGTGAACTTCACCGACTGCGTGCCGCTCACGTGATGCGCGGTGTCCACGACGACCGTGCCTGCGCCGCCTCGTTGAACGACCCACGGCGTCGCCGGAGCGCCGCTCGCCGGGGCCTCGTCGAAATCGTCGCAGAAGATTGCGCTGCTGCAGCCGGTGCCGCCGCCCGCGCCCGTTCCGGCACTTCCCGCGGAGCCCGCCGACCCGGCCGAGCCTCCGGTCGCCGCGCTCGAGCCACCCGAGCCACCCGCGGCGCCAGAGCCCCCCGTTGCGGTGCCGCCCGTCGCCGAGCCGCTCGAGCCTCCCGTCGTCTCGGCGCCGCTCGACCCGCCGGTCACCACGCTCCCTCCGGTCGCTGGCGATCCGGCATTGCCCGCGGTTCCGCCCTGCGCGGAACCACCGCTGCCGCCGGTTCCCCCGTCGTTCGAGCCGCCGTCGGACGGTTCCTCGGTCTGACAAGCCGAGGCGACGGCGAGCAGGGAAAGAAGGGGGATGGTGACGCGAGCGCGTGAGGAAAAAAGCGTAAGCACGAGTGCTCCAAGATAGATCGAGTCCTCGCGCTCGTCACGGAACGCCCGACATTTCCGCAGCCGGGGATGCTGTAGGGTGGACGCGTGAGAGCGGGTCTTCGGTTACGGCTTTTGCTCGTCCTCGGCACGCTGCTCATCGTCGCCTTCGTGCCGTTGTTTTTTGCGGTCGCGACCTACACGAGCATCACCCTCAGGAACGTGAGGGACGCCCATGCGCGCGCTCTCGGTCGCGCCATCGCCGGTCACGCCGCAGAAGCCGCGCGGCGCCGCTCGAGCGACGCACTCATGCCGCTTCTCCGCGCCGAGGTGGGCACCGAGGGCGTCGAGGCCATCGGCGTCTACGGGCCCGATGGTCGCCCCATCGCGCGCGCCGGCGAGCCGAGCGCCGTGGACGTGCTTCCCGACCAGGTTCGGCTCGGACGCGAAGAGTCGCGCGAGGTCGAGACGGGGCGCGGTCGAGCGCTCGCGGTGTTCGTGCCGAGCGAGCCGAACCTCATCGTCGCCGTCTTGCGCACCGACGACGATTCGGCGCGCGTCGAGCCGCTGTTGCGGCTGCTCGGGCTCTACACGCTGGTCGTCGCTGCCGCTCTTCTGGTCGCGACCCATTTCGCGCTCACGCGTCTCATCGTCAAACCGCTCGACGAGCTCGCGCGCGCGGCGGAGGGCGTCGCCGGCGGCACGCGCCGGCTCGTCGTGCCCGCGACCTCGGTGCGCGAGCTCTCGGAGCTCGGGCGGAGCCTGCGCACGATGACCGAACGGCTGCTCGAGGAAGAAGAGAAGCTCCGGCACAAGATCGACGAGGTCGAGCGCGCCACGGCGAGCCTGCGGGCGGCGCAGGATCACCTCGTCCGCTCGGAACGGCTCGCCTCCGTCGGCCGTCTCGCCGCGGGCCTCGCGCACGAAATCGGAAACCCGATCGCGGCGGTGATGGGTCTCGAGGATCTCTTGCTGGAAGGCGGCCTCTCCGAGGCGGAGCAGCGCGACTTCCTGCAGCGCATGAAGCGCGAGACCGAGCGGATTCACCGCATTTTGAAGGATTTGCTCGCGTTCGCGCACCCCGCCGAGCTCGCGCGCGGCGACGCGGGCGCGGCGGGAAGCGTCGAGGCCGCCGTCCACGACACCGTCGCGCTCGTGATGCCGCACCAAGCGCTGAAGGACGTCGAAATCGCGATCGATCTGCATCCCGACCTGCCCGAGGTCGCGCTCAGCCGCGAAAGGCTCGTGCAGGTGGCGCTCAATCTCGTCTTGAACGCGGCGGACGCCGTCGGTCCGGGCGGCCACGTGCGGATCGGCGCCGAACGTTCGGAGCTCGGCGTCCGTCTTTCGATCGAGGACGACGGCCCCGGCATCGATCCGAAAATCGCCGGGCGGCTGTTCGAGCCGTTCGTGACGACCAAAGAGGTCGGCAAGGGAACGGGCCTCGGACTCGCGGTCTGCCGCGGGCTCGTCGAGTCCGCGGGTGGGAGCATCGGTGTCGACGCGAGCGTTTCGCGCGGCGCGCGGTTCGTCATCGAGCTGCCGCGCGCGTCGGCCCCATGACGGTCGCCCCGCTCCTTCGGGCGGCACCGAGCCCTGGTCCTCAGCGAACCGGCGGCGGCGGGGGAGGCGGCGGCGGGGGAGGCGGCGGCGGGGGTCCGCCGTCGGGCGGCGGGGGAACGCCGGGATCGGGAGGCGGAGGCGGGATCGGCGTCGACGAATCGGGCTGCACGCACGCGGAAAGATCGAAGAACATGAACTCGAGCGCGAGCTCCTGCTGACTCAGCGTGGTCGAGGTGCATCCGGTCGGAAACGGAACCTTCCCCGAGTCCGTGCCGGCACCCGCGGAGACGTGCACGTCGCTAAATACCATGCGCCCGCACTCCATCCCGCCGACGGGTGTGTTGAACGAGAAGTACTGCACCATCGGCGTGTTCTTCTCGGCGTCGTGCCCGTAGATCCAGCGCTGGGCGCCGCCCATGACGGCGTCGACGCTGTGCTCGGCGCCGTTGATGACGATCTGTCCCGGCATCGTCGAGGCTCCGACGTTCACGAGCCATTCCGAGAACGCCATGCCCTTCGGGAACGTCGTGTCGATCTGCGCGGTGATGGGATCGTCGAACCCGTGTGCGCCGGAGGCGAAGTCGACGACGGCGGGAAACGGCGGATAGTTTTCGGGGTTGATCCAGCCGTTGTGCCAGTGCGAGCCGAAGATGCGTCCGCCCGCGTCCGCGTAGGCGAGCACG
>DASUTR010000850.1:0-12535 GCA_036374535.1 Polyangiaceae bacterium | reverse complement strand
CGCGCATCTTCGTGATCCGAAAGCGATCCGTCGAGAATACCGCTCGGGGCGCAGGCCCGCTTGCAAAAAGCCTATGCGGCGAGCGCCAAAGGTTCGCTCGGCGCCTTCGTCGTCGAAGCGTCGCTCGAATGAGCGCGTCGCGATGCTCTACGTCGACCTCGCCGCGGTGCCGGCGGGTTCGTCCGTCAGCGCCGAAGGCGCCTGCAACGACGGCGAAGACAACGACGGCGACGGGTTCACCGACGGCGACGACTGGGAGTGCGCGGTCGTCGTGGATTCGTCGCTCTCGCACCGCTCGCCGCGGGTTGCGCGGTCGACTCAGGCACCGGAACCGAAGTCGAGGGCCCGCTCGGCTCCGTGGAGATGAAGCTCCAGACGAGCACGCCGGCCGGCGTCGTATATCGGCTTCGTAACGCCGTCTTCACCGTCACCGACGCGACGAACGCCGTCGTCGCAACGCTGGATAGCGAAAGCGCTCCCGCGGACGCGACGCGTTTGAGCGCGGCGATCGAGATCGGTTCGTACACGATCTCGCTTGCGAGCGGGTGGTCGATGGAACGAAACGGCCAGGCCGTCGACGCGGCGCTTTCGAGCGCGGTCGCTCGGTCCTTCGTCGTCCAGGCCGACGAGGCGACGCTCGTCACCTACGCGTTCAAGGTAGAAGGAGCGCCCATCGTGCTCGGCGGCACCCTCGACCTCGCGATCGAAGTCGGCGAATGCTCGCGCGACTCCTTCGAGCCGAACGACACGCGAGAAACCGCCGCGCCGCTCGCGTCGGTACTGACGGCCGCTTCGGTGTGCGGCGAAGACGACTGGTTCACCTTCGAGCTGAATGCCGAGGCGGGCACGCCGCTCGCCGTGACGCTCGATTTCGTGAACGCAAACGGCGACCTCGACTTGCGACTGATCCAACCCGACACGACGGAGCTCCGCTCCGAGGGGATCACCGATCAGGAGCGCATCAATTTCGCGTCGCAGGAAGGCGTGTACTTCGTGCGCGTGTATGGCTTCAACGGAGCCGTCGGCGACTACCGCCTCGAGATCATCGATCAGTAGCGGGCGCGACGACTCGCGAGCGGCCGGCGCCGCTCGCGGCGTACTGGTTCTCGGGCGCTTCGTCGTTCGGAATGGCGACGCAAACCCAGCGGCGCACGTCGGAAACCGCGCGCGGCGGGCGGGCGCCGTTCGGGGTCGCACCCGCTCCGACGCAGAAACGATCGACGGAGGGCTCGAGGGCTCGACCGAGCGCGGTGAGCACGGTGAGCCCGGCGAGCAACATCGCGACCTCACCCAGCACGAATCCGCGGCTTCTCGGACGGTTCATCGACCTCGAGCGGTAGAACGGCCACGTCCCGGCGGCGCTTAAGCCGACCACCGGGACGCGGATTTCGCTGCGGAACTACGTCGAGGTCGGGCGCCGGCTCGGTCTCGACCGGCGCACGGTGAAGGACCACGTCGAAGCGTCCGACTGAGCGGCGTCCGGGCGGGCAGGGACGTTCAGAGCGACGTGCGGCCGCGTAGGACGCGGTCGTGATACACGAGCATCTCGAGCGCCCCGGGGCCGCGATTCCACGCGTAGTCGTGGGGTCCCGGCACGACGAGAAAATCGTGGCGCACGCCCCGCTTGTCGAGCGCAGCGTGGAAGGCGCGCATCACGCCGAGGTAGTAGTCCTCGCTGCTCGTGACGAGGCGCAGGTGCAGGCGCGGATTCTTCGCGAGCGCCTTCTCGGCGCGCGCCGCGAAGTCCGCCGTATTCTCGCGGTCGAACGCCGCTTGCAGCCCGGCGACCGCGCCGAACTCCTCCGGGCGCGAAAAGCCGACCGCGATGGCGCCGCGCCCTCCGAGACTCACGCCGTCGATGCCCGTCGCCTCCGGCGTCGCGAGGGCCGGCGTCTCGCTCCGCAGCCGCCGGAGCAGCGTGTCGACGAGGAAACTCGCGAGCAGCGGCGCCTGGGAAAACGGCTCCTCGCGCCCGAGCACGTCGGGCGTGTAGGGGCACGCGACGACGAGTCCGCGGTATGGGTCCTGGCCGAGCGCCGTGTTCAGTGCGGCGAGCCGGCCTTGTTCGACGAATCCCTCGAAATCGCGCTCGGCGAGCGGCGGTCGAGCGAGCCGCTCGATCGCCCGCCCGAGGCGGTAGTCGTCGAGCCACCCGCGCGCGCCGCGCTCGGGACCCTTGAGCGTTTCGCCGCGGCCGTGCATCGTGATGAGGACGGGGAAGCGCTCGCTCGGCAGCCGTTCGGGGACGAGGACGACGACGCTCATGCGTCCGATCGGCGTTTCCGGATACGCCCAGGTGAGCTCTTCGGCAGGGAGTCGCTGTTCTTTTTTGGCGCTTTGCGCCGGCACGACGACCTTCACGGTCGGCGCGGGTGCCTGCTCTCGCGGCTCGTTTCGTGTGCACGCCGCGAGCGGCACGAACGCGAGCAGCGAGCGGCGCGGAAATCGCGGCTCGCCCGCTCGCATCAAAACTTGTCCTTCATGGCGCGGAGCTCGCCCAGCCGCTCGACGGAGCCTGCGCGCATGAAGGGGTTCGTGAGGCGTTCCTCGGCGAGCGTCGACGGAACGGTGAACTCGCCGCGCGCTCGCTGCGCTGCGACGCGTTCGGCCTTTTCGCGAACGTTCTCGTTGTTCGGCTCGACGACGGCCGCGAACCTGAGATTGCTCGCCGTGTACTCGTGGCCGAAATAGACGTGGGTCTGGTCGGGGAGCGCTCCGAGTTTTCCGACGAGCGATTCGTACATCATGGCCGGCGTCCCCTCGAAGAGCCGGCCGCAGCCGGCGGCGAAGAGCGTGTCGCCCGTGAACACCGCGCCGTGTCCAAAATAGGCGACGGCTCCGAGCGTGTGTCCGGGGATGGCGAGGCAGCGAAAAGCGAGGCCTGCCGTCTCGACCACGTTCCCTTCGTCCACATAGCGATTCTGCGCCGGAATGCGGCCCCTATCGTGCGTGGAGCCGAACACCTCGAGCCCCGGGAAACGCCGAGCGAGCGCTTCGTTGCCGCCGACGTGGTCCTGGTGGTGGTGCGTCGCGAGGATCGAGACCAGGCGCAGACCGAGCTCGTCGAGCGCTCGCTCGATGGGTTCGGCCTCGCAGGCGTCCACGACCGCGCAGGCGTCCGCGCCCTGCGGGCGGACGAGGTACGCGTAGTTGTCTTTGAGACAGGGGACGACGGTGACTTGCATGACGGCCCTCATGATAGCGGGGGGTTCGGACCGGAGAGTGGTAGCATCTCGGCGGCGATGGCGAAGCGGCGTTTCGGGCGACGGGAGGCCGTTTACGCCGCGGGCGGCGGGGCGCTCGCGGCAGGTCTGGGCCTCTGGTTCTGGCCGTCGTCCGAGAGCGCGGCGGCCTACCCGTTCGCGCGGCGCATCGCCGGGGAAAAGAATCCGCTGTGGCGCGTTCCCCCGAAAAAGCTCACTGCCGCTGCGTTCGACGACGCTCGGCGCCTCGCGGTGCTGGCGCGGTCGCTCGACAAGGCCGTGACGCGCGTGGAGACGGAGTCCGCACTGCTCGGCGAAAAACTCGTCGACGCGCTCGACGCGCGCGAGCGCAAGAACGTCCGCGAGCTCTGGTGGCAGGTGTTCGAGCCCATCGTGGCGATCGACGACCTCAAGCAGCGCTACGAGGGCTGGTACGGTATCGACTACCTCGAGCACCCCGTGTTGCACGCGCAGAGCTACGCGCTCGGCTTCGCGGCGCTCTGCGCCCAGGTGGACGCCGGCCTGCGCCTCTTGCGCGCCATGACGGGGCGAACGCTTGCCGCGAAACTCTGGAACGAGGCCATGCCGGAGCTCGGTCTGCCGTCGCGCACCTTCGACGCGCTCCGCCAGAAGCTCGGTCGCGCGCGCGACCTCTTCTACGTGCCCGCGGGCGCCGAGTGGTTCGACACGTGGATGCGGCGCCATCTCACGAGCGCAGGCGAGCTCGCTGTATTTCTCGCCCTGGTCGATGATCTGCGCTCGCGCGCCACGAAGCGCGTGCTCACGCCGACGCGCGCGGGCGTTGCGAACAAAGTCGACATCGTGAAGGGCGAGCTCTTCCGGCAATGGTTCCCGCTGCAGAAAGGCGTGGCGGAGTGGATGGGCGACACGCGACTCGCCAAAGAGGGCCGGCGCCTCGTGACCGACGCTCAGCTCGCCGAGTTCCGGAAGAAGCTACGGCCGGGCGACATCATTCTCGAACGGCGGAACTGGTACGTCTCGAACGTGGGGCTGCCCGGATTCTGGCCGCATGCGGCGCTCTACACCGGCACGCAGCACGAGCTCATCGCCGACCTCGCCGGCGATCCCGAGATCACGGGGGCCTTGGGTGATCTCGCCGTGCGCTTCGCGCAAAAGTACCCGCGCGCCTTCGCGTCGCTCGCCGAGCGCGACGCGGGCGGGCACGAGCGCCGTATCGTCGAGGCCGTCAGCGAGGGGGTGGTGTCCGCGTCGGTCGAGCATTCGTGCGGCGCCGACTACGTCGCAGCGCTGCGGCCGCGCGTTTCGCCGCTCGCGCGGGCGTACGCCGTCGAGCGTGCCCTGTCGTTCTGGGGCCGCCCGTACGATTTCGATTTCGATTTTGCGACCGACGATCAGGTCGTCTGCTCCGAGCTCGTGTTGAAGGCCTTCGAGCCGCTCGACGGAGGCGGCCCCGGACTCGCGATTCCGTTCATCGAGATCGCGGGGCGCCGCGCGGTTCCGCCGACCGAGTTCGTGCGTGTCTTCGCGAACGAGCTCGAGAGCTTCGACGCGCGCTTCGAATTCGTCGCTTTTCTCGAGGGCCGCGAGAGAGAGCGCCGAGCCGTCGTCGCCGACGCAAAGGCCCTCGCCGCGACCGTCACGCGCCCGAAGTGGGACCTCGCGCAACCGTAACGCATCCTCGAATCCGCGTTCCGTAACGCGATCCAGGATTTCTTAACGAGGAGGGGTAGCGCATAAAAAAATCCGATCTCGCGGTGCGGCATGTGATCGCACTGCGTGTCGACGCGTTGCAAAACGGTCCGCCGCGATTTGCGACGCGCGATGATTGTGATTGCACTCGTCGACTCCGCATCACAGCATCGGGCGAAACGTAGCTTCGTAACCCGTTCGCTTCGGGAGGAGATTTCGATCATGAAGAAGCGTCGATCGTTGCTCGCGGTTGTGTCGTTCGCGTTCGCTCTGTCGAACGCCGTAGGTTGCGGTTCTCGCGACGAATCGGAAGTCATCGAAACGGAGAGGCAACTCGTCGTTCCGACGGGCTTCGTCGACGAGCTCGTCGCGTCGGGCATTCCGAGCCCCACGGCGATGCAGTTCGCTCCCGACGGCCGCCTGTTCGTCGCGCAACAGAACGGGCAGCTCCGCGTGCTGACGAACGCCAATCCGCCGGTGCTTCTTTCGACGCCTTTCGTGTCGCTGACCGTGAGCTCGTCGGGAGAGCGCGGCCTGCTCGGTGTCGCGTTCGACCCGAACTTCGCGAGCAATCGGTTCGTCTACGTGTATTACACGGCGACGTCTCCCGCGATCCACAACCGCGTGAGCCGCTTTACGGCGAGCACGACGAATCCGAACGTCGCGCAAGCGGGGAGCGAAGTCATTATCCTCGAGCTCGACAATCTGAGCAGCGCCACGAACCACAACGGCGGAGCCATCCACTTCGGTCCGGACGGCAGGCTCTACGTCGCCGTCGGCGAGAACGCGAACCGCAACAACGCCCAAACGCTCTCGAACCGCCTCGGCAAGATGCTGCGCATCAACTCCGACGGCACGATCCCGAGCGATAACCCGTTCTTCAACCAAGCTACGGGCGCCAATCGCGCGATCTGGGCGCTCGGCCTGCGCAATCCGTTCAACTTCGCCTTTCAGCCCGGCACCGGACGCATGCTCTTGAACGACGTCGGGGAGGTCACCTGGGAAGAGATCAACGACGGCATCGCGGGCTCGAACTACGGCTGGCCCATGACCGAAGGGCCGACGACCCAATCGGGCATCCGCGCGCCGCTCTTTTCGTACCAGCACGGCTCGGGCTCGACGACCGGCTGCGCGATCACGGGGGGGACGTTCTACAACCCGTCCACCGTCCAGTTTCCGACCACCTACGTCGGGCGCTATTTCTTCGCCGACTACTGCAGCGGGTGGATTCGCACGTTCACCCCGAGCAGCGCGACGGCGGCGGGGTTTGCGACGGGTCTCTCGTCCGTCGTCGATCTCAAGACCGCGGGGGACGGTTCGCTCTTCTATCTCCAGCGCGGCGGCTCGCCAGCGGGCCAGGTACACCGCGTTCGCTTCGCGCAGAACCAGGCGCCGGCGATCACGCAGCACCCGTCGAACCTCACCGTCGCGGCCGGACAGCAGGCGACGTTCACGGTGGCAGCTTCGGGCAGCCAGCCCTTGAGCTTCCAGTGGCAGAGAAACGGCTCGAACATCGCGGGCGCGACGAACGCCACGCTGACCTTCACCGCGGCGTCCGGCGACAACGGCGCGATGTTCCGCTCGGTCGTGACGAACTCCTTCGGCAGCGCGACGAGCAACAGCGCGACGCTCACGGTGAGCGGCGGCGCGCCCACCGCCACCATTACGGCGCCCGCCGCCGGCGCGACGTACGCGGCCGGAACGAACGTCGCGTTCTCCGGCACCGGGACCGACCCTCAAGACGGCACGCTCCCGGCGAGCGCGTTCACGTGGGAGGTCGTCTTCCACCACGACACCCACACCCACCCCTTCTTCGGCCCGACGAGCGGCATCACGAGCGGCACGGTGGCGATCCCGAACCGCGGCGAGACCGCGACGAACGTCTGGTATCGTTTCCATCTGACGGTACGCGACTCCGGTGGCCTCGTGCACACCGCGACGCGCGATCTCGTGCCGCGGACATCCACCATCACGCTCGCCTCGAACCCCGCGGGGCTCGAGCTCCTGCTCGACGGCACGCCGTTCATCGCCCCCCAGTCATTTCCGAACGTCGTCGGCATGATCCGCACTCTCGGCGTCACGTCGCCGCAGACATCGGGCGGCACGACGTTCAACTGGCAATCGTGGTCGGACGGCGGAGCCGCGACGCACGAGATTACCGTGCCTGCCACGAACGCGACGTTCACCGCCAATTTCGCCTCGACGGGCGTCGCGCCGATCGCGGACGGCACTTACCGCGTGCTGCCGACGCACATTCCGACGGGCACGACGGCGCGTTGCGCCGACGTGAACGGCCGCTCGACGGCGAGCGGCGCGGACATCATCCAATGGTCGTGCAACGGACAGACGAACCAACAGTTCTCGTTCGTGCACCTCGGCTCGGGCATCTACGAGATCCGAGCGATTCACAGTAACCTTTGCATGGGAGTCGTCGGCAACAGCTCGGCGAACGGAGCGGACGTGGTGCAGCTCACGTGCAACTCGCAGAGCGGGCAGCGCTGGCTCGTTCGGCCCGTGAGCGGTCAGGCGGGAGTGTTCGAGCTCCTCGCGCAGACGGGCACCGAGCGCTGCCTCAGCGTTTCTGGCTCGAGCACGACCGCCGGCGCCGACATCGTGCAGTCGGCGTGCGCCGCACTCGCGAGTCAGCGGTTCCGCATCATGCCGTAGTCGCGCTCAGAACGGCGCCTCGCGCCCGACCAAATCCGCGATGAGGAGCAGACTCTGCCCGTTCGGTGTCGAGAAGCGAACCCCGGCGCGGGCGTCATGCTCCTCGTCCTCGGGCGCCGTCCACGCGACGACGGCGTCGAGGACCAAGGGATCCCAGCGCCCCGGAAGGTCCAGCGTCAGGCTTACGGCGTCCCCGACCTCGACGGGAGCGGGAAGCTCGAGGCACGCCCCCTCGAGGCTCAGATCGATGAGTCGAGTGTCGAGCGCGATCCCGCCCTCGCGAGCGGAAATACGGGCGATAAGCCGCAGATTTTTGCGCCCTCTCAAGCGAAAATGCCGAGTCTCCGACATGGCTCGATTTCGATGGTAGCGGAACTAGGCCGCCGAACCATCCGAAATCAGCCTGATTGGCCCACCCTCCGCTTACTGTGCTGGCTGACGGGGGTCCGCTAGGATGTGTCCCCCAATGGCTCAGGAAACGCGCAAAGACCCTCGCGCCAAGGTGCTGACGATGACGGTGCGCTACAAGAGCGCCACCCTCGACGAGTTCATCGAGCACCACTCCCACGACGTGAGCCGTGGGGGAATGTTCATTAAAACTCCGTCACCGTTTCCGCCCGGTACGCTCCTCAAGTTCGAGGTGCGAATCTCGGGCGACCAGCGCGTGATGCAGGGCGTGGGCCGCGTGGTGTGGAAACGTGAAAGCGGGGAAGTTCACGACGGCTCGCCCGCGGGCATGGGCGTGAAATTCATCAAGATCGACGATGCGTCGCGCACGGTCATCGATCAGCTCGTCACACGCAGCGGCGGCGCCATCAGCGCTTTCGAACGCGGAGGTTCGGGCGACCCGACGGCCACCCCGATTGCGGTTCCGGTCGCTGCCAAGGCATCGTCCGAGGCGCCCGCCGCGGTGCGAAAGGCCACGATGATCGGGCTCGGCGCCATGGGCTCCGACGCCGGCGATACGGCGAAGTCGCCGTCCGAACCGGCCCCCGGATTTTTCCCGGATGCGACGAAAGACGGCGTCGAGGAGCCGGCCCCCGAGGATCGTACCGTGATGAAGCAGGCCGCAGAGCTGCTTCAAGACGCGCTCCGCGAGGCAGGCGGTTCGATGGAGGACGTCGGAACTCCGACGGCGCCCGACGCGAAAGCAGTCGCCTCGTCGACGCCTCCGCCGCAGCCCGTTTCGGCTCCTCCGCGACCCGCGCACAAGTCCGAGGAACCGCCCGCGAAAGAATCGGCGAAGCCGGCCGCGAGCGAGTCCGAAGCACCCAAGCCGAAGGCGACTGCGGCGAGCGAACGCGACAAGCGTTCTGTCGTGGCAGCTTCGCCAGCTTCGTCGCGCGCATCGTCGTCCGCAAGCTCGAAGAGCGCCGCGAGCTCGAAGAGCGCGAGCCCGAAGAGCACGGCGCCGGCGTCGGCCCGTCGCGTGTCCATTCCGGCCGAGGACGGTCGGGAAGGGGGCGAGCCGAGCGGCATGGGTCGCATCGCGGTCATCGCCTTCGCGATCGCCGCGATTGGCGGAGCCATTTTCGTGCTCACGCGCCCGCCGCCGGAGGAAGCCGCGCCGGTGCCGCCGACGCCCGCCGAGGTCAATCCAGAGCCGCAGCCCGAGCCGCCTCCCCCCGCGACGGCCGAACCCGCCCCGAGCGCGGAAGCGGCACCTGCACCGGCCGAGTCCGCCGTGCCTACCGCAGAGCCGACGGCGAGCGCGGCGCCCGCCGTCGAGGCCACCGGAAAGCCGAAGGCGCTGGTCGAGCCGAAACCGGCGGCGGAACCGAAACCGCCCGCCGAGCCGAAGCCCGTAGCGCAGCCGAAACCCGTGGCGCCCAAGCCCCCGGCGGAGCCGAAGCCCGTCGCGGAGACGAAGCCCGTCGCCGAACCGAAGCCCGTCGCCGAACCGAAGCCGCCCGCCGAAGCGACCGCGCCCAAACCGCCGCCCGCTCCGAAGCCTGCCCCCGCTCCGAAGGCGCCCGAGGGCGACAACCCGTACTGACCGATGGCGGAGGCGAGCCGTCCCGCGGCCGAGCTGCCGCCAGGAACGGTGCTCGCGGAGCGTTACCGGATCAAATCGACGCTCGGCGAGGGCGGGATGGGCAAGGTGTACGCCGCGGAGCACGTGCTCATGCGCAAAAAGCTCGCGGTGAAGGTGCTTCACCGCGAGCTCTCGAGCGTTCCCGAGCTCGTTGCGCGCTTCGAGCGAGAAGCGATGGCGGCCGCCAACATCGATCACCCGAACGTCGCCGCCGCGACCGATTTCGGCAAGCTCCCCGACGGTTCGGTATTTCTCGCCCTCGAGCTCGTCGAAGGGCGCTGCTTGCGCGACGTGATGGACGCGGGACCGATGGAGGTCCGCCGCGCGCTCCACGTCGCGCGACAGATCGCCGCCGCGCTCGGCAGCGCTCACGCCCAGGGCATCGTGCACCGCGATCTCAAGCCGGAAAACGTGATGCTCGTGGAGAAAGGCGGCGATCCCGACTTCGTCAAAGTGCTCGACTTCGGCGTCGCGAGGGTGCCCATCGGAGACAGCGAGGGCGAGCCGTCGCACGTCATCACGCGCGCCGGCATGGTGTTCGGGACGCCCGAGTACATTCCGCCCGAGCAAGCGCTCGGCCAGCCGTCGGACGGAAGGGCCGACCTCTACTCGCTCGGCGTGATCTTGTTCGAGATGATCGCGGGCGTTCGGCCGTTCGTCGGCGAGACCAAGCTCTCGCTCGTGGGGCAGCACGTGGGCAAGCAGCCCCCGCGTATCGCCGAGCGCGCGCCGGGCATCCCCGTGGCCCCCGAAGTCGAGGAGCTCGTCGGCCGCCTACTCGCGAAGGAGACGCAGAAGCGCGTTCAGACCGCAGGCGAAGTGAGCTCGGCCATCGACGCGCTCATCGGCAGGGCGAAGCGCTCGCCGTTCAGCACGCCCATCGTGCAAAAACCTCTCGAAACGCTCGGCGTGCCTGCGGCGGCGCTCGACCCCGCGCTTGCCCGGCGTCTGGAACGCCGCACCGACGCGCCGGGACCCGCCGAGCGGCTTCGGAATTTCGCGACCGATCTCGTCGCGCGTTCGCGCCGCTACTTGCCGAAGCCGCTGCGCGCTCGAGTCGACCGCGTTCCGCCGCTCGCGGTGTTCTTCGCGACGCTCGGCGTGCTCGTGCTCGTTCCGCTCGTGCTCTTCGCGCTCGTGCGTGCGATCGCTCCGGCACGCGAAGACGGAGGGCCCGAGGCGAAGGGCGCCGCAGTCGCGGTAGGGGGCGTCGCGAGCGCCACGCCCGCAGCGGGTTCGGCCGCGCCGGGTGACGTCGTCGCGCCGCAGCGCGAGCCCGACGAGGCCACGCTCGCCGAGGCACGGCGCTCGGGCATCGAAGCGCTCAGAAAGCTCGGCGAGCGCTTTCCGGGAAGCCCGGCGGGCGAGCTCGAGCAAGCGCGTTTCTACGTGGGGAAGAAGGACTATGCGAACGCCGTAGCCGCCGTCGAGCGCGCCCTCACCGTCGACCCCGAAGCAAAGAACGACGGCCGCGCGTCGAGCGCGCTCTTCCAGGCGGCGCAGTCGAAGACGAGCGCGGACGCGGCGTTCGCCGTGCTGATGGGGCCGATGAAGGAGCGCGGCGCCGCCATCATCCACGATCTGGCCGTCTATGCGCCGAAGGGAAGTCCCGCTCAGCGGCGTGCCGAAGTATGGCTCGGTTCGGCCGCGTTCACGGCGGTAGCGCCTCCGTCGCTCCGTCTGGCCGTGGCGCTCCGGCGCGCCAAGAGCTGCGCGGAGGTGCGCGCGCTGCTCCCCCAGGCCAAGGCAACCGGCGACAAGCACAGCCTCGTGTACCTCGAGTTCTTCCACAAGCGGCTCGACAGGTACCCGTGCCTCAAAGGGGACGCGTTGCTCGCGGAGACGACCGCCGCCGTCGCGGCCCGTTCGCAGAAGTAACGCTTCAGCCCGGCGCCGCGCGCGCCACGAGCGGTCGATACACGATGCGGCAGGCGAGCGGGCCGCGCTCGCCCTCCGGCCGTTCGGGGGTGACGAGTAGGAACGCGGACTCGGAGAGGCACTCGAAGAGGCCGTCGGCGGCGAGCCGCATTCCGTCGACGCGGACCTTGTCGCTCAGGTCCAGGGCGCGCTCTTCGCTGTCGGCGAGGTAGAGTCCGCGCACGGGTAGGATCTCGACGCTCGCGATTTGCAGCCACGAGTGCGTCTTTCCGAACAGCACGGCGACGTTGAAGCGCGCGTCGCCGAGCGGAATTTCGAGCGAATAGAAGCCGTCGTGGGTCGCCCGCGCCTCGAGCGTCACCGCCGACGCGTTCCTCTCGTCGGCAATCACGAGCGGGATCGTCTCGCGGCGGAGCGTCACGTCGTCGAGCGCGATGCCGAGGCCGAACCGATGATGCGCGAACAGCGAGAGCGAGAGCTCGAGCCCCGCCGACCGGAGCTCGATGGGATAGTTCATGCGCAGCGCTTTCGCGCCCGGCTGCTGCAGGAAGAACGCGCCGCGCCGGCGCAGCCCGTCGAGGCCCTTCTCGCGATCGAAGAGCTCGAACGAGTCGAGCGTCGAGAGGTTCATGTCGAGCCGGAATCCTTCGAGGTAGTCGATCTCGATCGCGGTCGGGAAGAACAAGAGGCGCGCGAGCGCGGCGAGCGCCACGGTGCGCAACGCTTCCGCTTCGGGACGCCGGCCGATCGTCGCGAAGAAGGCCTCGGCGTCGCGCGCGAAGCGCCGGCACTCGGCTTGGAGGGGCTTGATCCGCTCGTACTGCTCGTCGACGATTACCTTGTCGGAGACCAAGGGTTCGCCCGTCTCGTCGTACCCGACGACGCTCGCCCCGTCCGAGCTGCACAGATCTTCGAGCAACGCGACGTATGGAACCAGCGTGGCGAGCACGCGATCGTCGCACGAGCCGGGATCGAACAGGCCCTTCCGCGTCTTTTCCCAGCCGGGCACGCGGCTCGCGAGCAAGTAGCGTCCCGTCACGGTCACGCCGAGCTCCGCCTCGAGCACGGGGCCGAGCTCGCG
>DASUTR010000849.1:0-2704 GCA_036374535.1 Polyangiaceae bacterium | reverse complement strand
GGTTCGCGACCACGTCGGCGACGGCGTTCCGCTTGCTTCCGCTCGAGCACGGAACCGACGGCTACTTCGTCGCGAGCTTCGTCCGGCGCTAGTTCAGGTCGAGGTGCGATTGCGCCCGGATTTTTTCGACTCGTACAGTCGCTCGTCGGTGCGCTGGTAGAATGCGGGTAGCGCCTCGGTGCGCGTGAGCTCGGCGACGCCGAGGCTCACCGTCACCTGCAGCGTGGTCGCGCCGAACGGCATCGAGTGGTGCTCGATGGCGCGGCGCACGACCTCGGCTCGACCGGTGGCGCCCGCGAGGGGCTCGCTCAGCAGGAGCGCGAACTCTTCGCCGCCGACTCGGAACAAGGTGTCGCCTTCGCGCAGGCAGCCCTTGGCGACATCGGCGACGGCGCGCAGCACGGCGTCGCCGGCGGGATGCCCGTAGTTGTCGTTGACGGACTTGAAGTGGTCGATGTCGAACAAGACCAGCGAAAGCGGCATGCCGCTGTGGGCCGAGCGAGCCGCTTCCGCAGGCAGGAGCTCGTCGAAGCGCCGTTTGTTGAAGAGGCCGGTGAGCGCGTCTTTCTGGGCGAGGCCCATGACGTGCTCGAGGTACTGCACCTCGACCGGGCTTTCGGTGTACTTGAGCACGGTACGACCGATCTTCACGGTGTCGCCGTCGTCGAGCGGGCGCGGCTCCGCGATGCGGACGTCGTTGACGAAGGTGCCGTTCGTGCTGCCTTCGTCCTTCAAGACGTACCGGCCTGCAACGTAGGAGATGGTCGCGTGGTGGCGGCTCACGAGGTCGCTGTTGATGAAGAGGCGCGACGACTCGGCGCGGCCGATGATGACGTCGGCGTCGTCGAGGTCGATGCGCTCGCCGAGCTCCTTGCCCGCGATGACGACGAGGCACGGGCGCGCCGGTCGATTGGGGAGCTCCGACTCGAGCGACACGCGCGTTCGACGTTCGGGAAAGAGCGTGTCCGTCCCCATGAGCTCGACCCCAAGAGGTTAATCCGCCCCCACCGGGCGTCAACCCTGCGTGCCTTCCAGGCCCGTTTCGTCGCCGCCTGCTCCCTTGCTTTCGCCAGCAGATCGCGACATATCGTGCCGCCCATGCCGGATCTCGACCTAGCGGGCACGTACACCGCCCTCGCCACCCCTTTCACCGCCGACGGGTCGGCGATCGACTGGGCGTCGTGGGAGAAGCTAGTACAAAGTCAGATCGATGCCGGCGTCGCGGGCGTCATCCCGTGTGCGACGACGGGTGAATCTGCGACACTTCTCGACAGCGAAGACCGCGAGCTCGTAACCCGCACCGTCGCGCAGGCGCGCGGCAGGGTGAAGGTGATCGCCGGGACCGGCACGAACAGCACCGCTCACACCATCGAGCTCACCCGTCAGGCGTTCGAAGCCGGCGCGGACGCCGCGATGCTGGTCATGCCCTACTACAACAAGCCGTCGCAGGAAGGCTTGTTGCGCCACGTCACCCTCGTTGCCGAAGCCGCTCCCGGGCCGCTCGTCCTCTACAACATTCCCGGACGGGTCGTCATCGAGCTCAGCGTCGAGACGCTGCTCAGGATCCTCGACCTCTGCCCCAACGTCGTCGCGCTGAAGGACGCTTCGGGCAACGTACTCTATTGCCAGGAGCTCCTCACCCAGGCGAAGGGCCGGGTGACCGTGCTCTCGGGCGACGATCCGCTCACCTTGCCGCTCGTGAGCGTCGGCGCGAAGGGCGTCATCAGCGTGACGAGCAACATCTACCCGCGCGCCGTGAACGAGCTCGTCGAGCGCGCTCTCCGCGGAGACCTCGAGGGCGCCCGGGAACGGCACCTCGCGCTCTACGCCGTGAACCGCGCGCTCTTCACGGAGCCGAATCCGGCACCCGTGAAGGCGGCGCTCGCCGCGCGCGGTATCTTCGCGCACCGCACGCTCAGGCCGCCGCTCGTCGAAGCGAGCCCCACGTGCCGGGCTCGTCTCGCCGAGGTCATGGCGGCGTACGAGGCGCGCGGGTGAAGCTCGCCATTCACGGAACGACGGGGCGCATGGGCCTCGCCGTCGTCCGCGCCGCGCGCGCCGACGGAATCGACATCGTCGGCGGCGCTTGCTCGTCGAGCGATCCTGGCCTCGGCAAGGATCTCGGTGATCTCTCGGGTACGGGTCCGCTCGGCGTGGTCGCCACGGACGACGTCGCCTCGGCGCTGCTCGGCGCCGACGTCGTCATCGACTTTTCGACGGGCACCGCGGCGCCCGGATTCTTCGCGCTCGCGGCGCGCCAGCGCGTAGCGATCGTTTCCGGCACCACCGGGCTCGACGCGAGCGGCGAACGCGCGCTCGACAAGGCCGCCGGTTTCGTTCCGGTGCTCTGGGCGCCCAACATGAGCCTCGGCGTCCAAGTGCTCGCCGAAGCGGTCGAGCAAGCGGTACGGCGGCTCGGGCCGGCGTTCGACGTCGAGATCGTGGAGCTCCACCACCGGAGAAAGATCGACGCGCCGAGCGGCACGGCCAAGCGGCTCGCCGAAGCGGCGCGCGCCGGGCGTCCGGAGCTCAGCGAGCGCTACCAGCGTGCTGGCGACGTGGGCGCCCGACCATCGAACGAGCTCGGGGTGTTCGGTGTCCGCGGCGGCGACGTCGTCGGCGATCACACGGTGTTCTTGCTCGGCAACGGCGAGCGGCTCGAGCTCACGCACCGAGCCTCCTCGCGCGATCTGTTCGCCGAGGG
>DASUTR010000848.1:0-6592 GCA_036374535.1 Polyangiaceae bacterium | reverse complement strand
TTTACACGATGCCGCGCCCGCGCGGAGCGCATCAGTGGACGATCCTTCACGTCGGGAGTCGCGTCGGCAGCCCCTTCGGTGACGGGCGCGGGGGGCCAGGCGGTTGGTGGATCCTTCCCGAGCCCGGAATCGAGCTTCCGAACACGCCGGAAATCTCCCCGGATCTCGCGGGATGGCGTCGTGAACGCATGCCGTCGCTGCCCGAGAACGAGCCGATTCGCGTCGTTCCCGATTGGGTTTGCGAAATCCTGTCGCCGAGCACGCAGCGTCACGATCTCTTGATCAAGAAGCCCTACTACGCGCGCGTCGGCGTCGCGTTTCATTGGCTCATCGACCGTTCGGCGCGCACGCTCACGGCATACCGCCTCGAATCCGGTCGCTGGCTCGAGCTCGGCGTGTACGGGGACGAACGCGAAGCGCGCATCGAACCGTTCGACGCCGTTGCGCTCGACGTGTCGAGCTTCTGGACCTGAGCGACGAGACTCAGCGCTCGGGCGCCGGTTCGTTCGCGTCGAAATCGAGCTCCACGCGCGCGCCGTTCGGATCGAAGCAGAAGAGCTGCCAGACGTTCGATTCCGGCTGGCGCCGCAAGTCGTAGGCAACGCCCGCGGCGTCGAGGCGTGACGCGACGTCGGCGACGCCCTTCGCGCTGAACGCCATGTGGTCGAGCACGCCGCGCCGCTCGGGGGGGAGCGCGCGGCCCGCGATGACGTGGAGCACGGGGCGCTCCCCGGCGTAGAGCCACGCACCGGGAAACCCGAGCGGGGGTCGCGGTCCTTCGCGCAAGCCGAGCAGTCCCACGTAGAAGGCACGTGTCCTCTCGAGATCGTCCGTGAGGACGGTGAAATGGTTCATCTCGGTAATGGCCATGCGCCTCGGCGAGACTAGCGCGACTGATACGTGCGACTCGCGCTCGTACGCGGATTCCGAATGGTGAACGCTCCGTTTGCCGTGACCGTAACGACGAGGAAATGCGCCATGTCGGCGGTGCCTTCGCCGAGATTCGCGATCTGCTCGGCGGGCGCATTTTCGGTGGCAGGTGAGGCGAGCGCCTGGTGGAGCTGCCACACGTTCATCGCACCGGGTGCCTGCGCGAGCGTCGCCCACGTCGAACCGCCGCCGCCCTTTCTGGGTCCGTTGTTCATGACGGCGGCGAGGGGCGCCATCGCGCGCACGAGCGGCGACGCGCCCGAGCGCGTGAGGCCGTGGTGCGTCGTCATGTACAGATCGACCTCCCCGAGGAGGTTCGTGGGGCACGCGAGACGGAGCTCCCAATCCCAGAGCAAATCGCCGAGATCGACGAAATCGAAGCTCCCGAAGCGCAGGATGAAGCCGACGCTGTTCTCGTTCTCGTCGCTCTCGTTCTTCATCGCGACGCCGCTGCAATACGGGTTCGTCGTCCCGCCGGGGAACGCGCTCGTAATGAGCTCGCCCGCCGAGCAGACGAAATCGAAGTGCACGGGGCCGAGGTCGAGCGTGTCGCCGGCTTCGATGACGCGGCGTGTGCCGGCGTTCGCCATCGTGAGGTAGCTCGACGGCGCGCCGGTGTTGCCGTGATC
Organism: Polyangiaceae bacterium; assembly: GCA_036374535.1. Classification (GTDB taxonomy): domain Bacteria; phylum Myxococcota_A; class Polyangia; order Polyangiales; family Polyangiaceae; genus PMG-095. Next base: position 5,033 of record DASUTR010000848.1, on the reverse strand, counting down.
GAGAAAGTTTTGCACGGGGGTGCGCTGGTTCAGGTAGGTCGCGCCGCCGACGTGGTCGCCGTCGTAATGAGTCGTGAGCAAGTAATCGACGCTCGTCGCAGCGAGCTCGTCACGGAGCACGGCTTGAATGCGGTCTCCGTCGCGGGCGCCGGGATTGCCCGTATCGACGACGAACACCTGCCCACCGGGAAGCTTCATCACCGTGGCCTGCCCGCCCTCGGTATCGACGAGATAGATGGACAGCGTGCCCGCCGGACCGCCTGCCGAGCCGCCGGCTCCCGAACCGCTGTTACCTCCTCTGCCACCGCTAGCGCCGCCGGTCGCACCACCCGTCCCACCTGAACCGGCTTGTCCCGGCGTACCGCCCGTCGCGTCGCCGCCCGCGCCGCCGGAGCCGCCGGAGCCGCCGGAGCCGCCGGACGTCCCGCCGGTCGCGTCGGTTCCGCCGGTCGCGTCGGTCCCGCCGGTCGCGTTGGTCCCACCGGTCGCGTTCGTGCCGCCCGTCACGACCTGGCCGCCGGACCCTCCGAAGGCGCCCGCGCCCCCCGTCGTCGCGACGCCGGCTGCACCGCCGAGTACGCCCGTACCGCCACCGCCCGTGCCGCTGCTCTTCTCGTTCGACGCGCACCCCGCTGCCGCCGCGAGGGCGCTTACGACCGCAACGCCGAGGATTCTCACGACGCGCTACTGGCCGGCGCCGCCGGCCCCTCCGCCGCCGTCACCGCCCGGCGTGCAGCTCCCGGGCGTTCCAGCGTCGAGAAACGGCGTCGCGTCGACGCAGCCGAGACCGAGCGGAATGACACCGAGGGCACTGTTGACGAGGTACCCGCAACGGCCGTCCGGCTTGCAGCAACCCGGAAATTCGAGCTCGCCGAGATCCGTCGGATAGGGCGTGCTCGAAGGGCATTCGTCATCGAGCTGACCCGGTTGATTGCGCGGCTGACAGGCCTCTTCGAAGACGGCGCCGTACTGCGCGAACGGCTCTCCGTCGAGACCGCAGACATCACCGTCGGCACAACACGCTTCGATAGGCGCATACCCCGGGGGGAGCACCACGGGATGGCAAACCTGCCCTCCGCATTCGATCGAGTCACCCTGCTTCTTTTCGGGCTTCTCCTCGTCGCCTCCACAACCAGGAACGGACAGCGCCGCCGAGAAGAGCGCGCACATCAGGGTCATCAGGGCCGGAGCTCGCATCGCCTACGATGGTAGCCGCGATTCCATTGAAGCTGCCCCGTTTTCGTTATCGAAGCTTTCATTCACGACGGAAACCTCGCGTCGACCGGTGACTTTCACTAGCCTTCCGCTTTCCGGATGGCAGTCACTGTTTCCTGCGAGGCGTGCGGCAGGCTCTTTGCCATCCCCGATGACCTCTACGACAAGAAGGTTCGGGGACGCATCGCCGGTATCGCGTGCCGCGGCTGTGGCAATCGCATCCGCGTCGATGGCACGAACCCGCCCCCCGCCACGGCGAGCGCGCCGCCGCCGCCCGAAATCCCGAAGGCTCCCGCGGTCCCGAACGACGGGTCGGGCGAGCTCGAGCCACTTTCGACGCGCGCCCCCCTCACGAAGATCGGGCGCTACACGCTGTTCGACCAGTTCGCCTCGGGCGGCATGGCGACGGTGCACCTCGGCAGACTCGACGGCGCAGGCGGTTTTTCGCGCGTCGTCGCGATCAAACGCCTCCTGCCGCACCTCGTGCAAAACGAGGATTTCACGCAAATGCTCCTCAAAGAGGCGCGGCTCGCCGCCCGCGTGCGCCACCCGAACGTCGTCCCCACGCTCGACGTGGTCGCGTCGAAAGGCGACGTGCTGCTCGTGCTCGAGTACGTCCACGGCGAGGCGCTGAGCACGCTCTGCCGCAGTCAGGTCAAACAGAAGAAGGACCACATTCCGGTCGAGGTCGCCGTCACGATCATGCGCGACGTGCTCCAGGGCCTCCACGCCGTCCACGAAGCGACCGACGAGCGCGGCCGTTCCCTCGGGCTCGTCCACCGCGACATTTCGCCTCCGAACGTGCTCGTGGGGGTGGACGGGCTCTCACGGGTGCTCGACTTCGGCATCGCGAAAGCGCTCGAGCACGTCGAGCAATCGGATCCGAACCGCGTGAAAGGCAAGACGGGCTACCTCTCGCCCGAGCAGATCCGCGGCGAGCGCCTGACGCAGCGGTCCGACGTATTTTCTGCCGGGATCATCCTGTGGGAGATGCTCGCCACGCGGCGGCTTTTCTCGGCCGAAGCAGAGACGGATCGCATGCAGGCCATCTTGCGCGGCGATTATCCGCACCCGCGGGCGACGCGCTCGGAGCTCAGCGAGGCGCTCGACGGAGTCGTGATGCGCGCGCTCGCGCTCGAGCCCGAAAAGCGCTTCGAAAGCCCGGGCGAATTCGCCGCCGCCATCGATGCCGTCGAGAAAAGCGCGGCCCCCGCGAAGGTTGCCGGCTGGGTGAATGAGCTCGCCGCCGAGGCGCTCGCAGCCCGCTCGCGGTTGCTCGCTCAGGTGGAGACCTGGGTCGATGCCGCCGGCGAGATCCCCCTGAGCTCGCGCCCGTTTGCCGCCGAAGTGCCGATGACGCGCACTCCCTCGCCGCCCCCGATCGAGGAGACCCAGCCGCTCGAGCTACGCCGCCGTTCGGACAGCCCCACGCCAGAGGCCTCCGACGACGACGAGGAACGGCAGGAGGAAGCGGACCGGCCGTCGTCGAGTAAAGCGCTCGCGCTGCTCCTCTCGATCGCAGCGGCCGTCGTCGTCGCTTACCTCGCGTCGCGCTGATTCGGCGGAGAACCGAACGACGGGTCGAGTAGCCGCTCGTCACAGAACGATCAGTACTGGGCATCTGTGCCTGTTGGGCGATTCGGCGGGCGCGCTATACGGGCCAGTGGAGGCAGCTCTCGATGGCGAAGAAGAACAAGAAGAAGGTGAGCGCGGTTCCGAAAGGTTACGGATCCGTGACTCCGGCGCTGAACGTGAGCGACGCGAAGGCCCTCATCAAGTTCTGCGAGAAGGCGTTCGGCGCCAAGAAGCGCAGCGTGATGTCGGGTCCCGAAGGCAAGGTGATGCACGCCGAAATCGTCATCGGCGATTCACTCGTCATGCTCTCCGACGCCATTCAAGAACCGGCGCGACCCGCGAACTTGTTCGTCTACGTGGAAAAGGTCGACAAGACCTTCGCCAAAGCCGTGAAGGCCGGCGCCAACGTTCTCACGCCCGTCGCGGACACGTTCTGGGGCGATCGCTGGGGCCGCGTCGAGGATCCGTTCGGTAACCGCTGGTCGATCGCCACGCGCGTCGAGGACGTGAGCGCGAAGAAGCTCAAAAAGCGCATGGCGAAGGCCGGTGCGCCCGACGTCAAAGCCGACGCCGACGCCGCCGAGTAGACCGCCCTGTTTTTCGCCGAATCCGCGCGCGCGGCGCGGCTTTCGGGTCGTTGGAATTCATGCGAAGCTTCGCGCGGCTTCGAGTGCGGCTCCCCGACCCGTGCTGGGATCGCGCGCAGAGGGAGCTCGACCCGACGCCGATTGGGCGCTCACCCGTAGGGACCCGCTCAAATATCCAGATTGCGCACGTTCAGGGCGTTCTCTTCGATGAACTGACGGCGCGGCTCGACCTGGTCTCCCATGAGCACGCTGAAGAGCTCGTCGGCGCGCACGGGGTCGTTGACCTGCACCTTCAAGAGCGTGCGCGCGTCGGGGTTCATCGTGGTTTCCCAGAGTTGGTCGGCGTTCATTTCGCCGAGACCCTTGTAGCGCGTGATCTGCATGCCCTTGCGGCCGCGTTCGGTGATGAACGCTTCTAGGCTCGACGGGTCCGGAAGCGTCTCCGATTTGCCGCCCACGGTCACCGTGTACGGCGCCGGGCCGATGGAGCGCACGTCTTCCTCGACCGAGAGCAGCTCTTGATACTCCGCGGACTCGGCGAGCTCCCAGCCGAGCGTCGAGGGCCGCGAGGAGGCGCCCGGGCGGAACTTCACGCAGATGCGGCCGGCGCCGTGCTCTTTCTCCCACTCGACCTCGACGGTGAGCGGCATGAGATCCGGATAGCGCTTCTCGAGGTAGTCCTTGATCTTCGTCGCGGCGGCGTCCACTTTCGCGCGGTCGCGGAAATCGTCGAGGCCGAGCGCGCCCGTGCGCAGGAGCGCCTGGACGACACGAGCGTCGCAACGGGTGTCCACCTTTTCGAGCGTGCTCTTCATGACGCGCAGCCGCTGAGCGAAGTTGAACAGAGGGAGCCCCGAGAGCACGGGGCCCTTGCTCGCCTGCACGGCGAGATCCTCGATGCCCTTCTCCGTGAGGAAGCGATCGAGCGTGGATTGGTCCTTCATGTAGAAGTGACGCTTGCCTTGACGCACGCCGTACAGCGGCGGCTGCGCGATGAAGAGGTAACCGGCGTCGATCACCTGGCGCATCTGCCGGTAGAAGAACGTGAGCAGGAGCGTGCGGATGTGGCTACCGTCGACGTCCGCGTCCGCCATCAGCACGATCTTGTGGTAGCGGAGCTTCGACACGTCGAAGTTGCCGCTCTCGTCGATGCCGCAGCCGAGCGCGGAGATGAGCGTCGCGACCTCTTGCGACGAAAGCATGCGATCGAGGCGGGCGCGCTCGACGTTCAAGATCTTGCCCTTGAGCGGCAGGATCGCCTGGAAATGTCGATCGCGGCCCTGCTTGGCGCTGCCGCCGGCGCTCTCTCCCTCGACGATGTAGAGCTCGCTCAGCGACGGATCCTTGCTCTGGCAATCGGCGAGCTTTCCCGAGAGCGAGGTGTTGTCGAGCACGCCCTTTCTCACGACCTCGCGCGCCTTGCGCGCGGCCTCGCGTGCCTTGGCGGCGAGCACGGCTTTTTCGAGGATCTTGCGGGCCGTGCCCGGCGTCTCCTCGAAGAAGCGCGCGACGTGTTCGTTCACGAGGTTCTGGACGATCCCGGTGACCTCGCTCGAAACGAGCTTCGACTTGGTCTGCGAATCGAAGCTCGCGTCGGGGTGCTTCACGTGGATGACGCAAACGACGCCTTCGCGCACGTCGTCGCCCGTGAGGCCG
>DASUTR010000847.1:0-12323 GCA_036374535.1 Polyangiaceae bacterium | reverse complement strand
GTCGGTGACGAAAAGCTCCGTCGCCGCCGCCGCCGGTGGCGCCGCCGCCGCGAGCCTGCTCGCCCTGATGGGCCTTGCGCTGGTCTACGCGAGCCGCGAAGTCCGGCTCGGTGTCGCCCGTTCCGGCGCGTGATCGATAGGCCCCCCCGGGGCATTACCCTCTCGTGCATCGTCAGGGCGGAGCTCTGTCCGAAGGTTCGTGCCGATCGGATCGAGGGTGCGACGATGAGCCACCGAATCACGGAGCGGGCACACACGCGGCGTTTCGCGCGTGGCCGCGCTCGGTGTGTTCGACTCTTACATGGGAGACTCCGCACCTACGTCGTCCTATCGAGTTCGGGCGGGGTCGATGACGCCGCTTCGCCACACCGAAGGTCTCACGTACTCGGCCATCGTCGCGATGGCGGTAGCCGCTTCGTGTGCCAAGGCCGAAAGTTCCCCGCTCGCCGAGCGGGGCGACGACGATCAGGGCGGAAACGGCGGTGCCGGCGGATCCAGCACGGCCGGTGGAACGGGCGGTTCGGCGACGGGCGGTTCGGCGACGGGCGGTTCGGCGACGGGCGGCTCGGCGACGGGCGGCTCGGCGTCGGGCGGCTCCTCGACGGGCGGAAAGGCTGGCTCGACCAGCACCGGCGGCTCGTCGAACGGCGGTAGCGCCGGGTCCACGCCGACGACGTACGGCTGCAAGAGCGACGGCGAAGGCGGCGCGGGCGGCGAAGGTGGCGCGAACGGCGGCGCGCCGAGCGACGCAGGCGGAGGTGGCGCGGGGCCCGTCACGCTTTTTTTGGACGACTTCGAGGACGGCGACGCCGACGGCTGGACCCCTACCTCGGGAAGTTTCGGCATCGCGACCGACGGCTCCGTGGTCTACGAACAGACCGACGCGGCAAGCACGAGCCAGTACGTCTCGGCGGTCACCGGCACGTGCTGGACCGATCAGATCGTGGAAGCGCGCGTGAAGGTCGTGGACTTCAACGGTAACAGCACGTCGAACGCAGCCGTGGTCTTTGCCCGCTACGTGAGCGCGCAGACTCACTACATGGTGGGCATGAACAGCGGGAACAACGGTGAGCTCTTCATCGGCCGGCGCCTCGAGAGCACGAGCAACGCGCCCGAGCGTATCGACACGAAGACGAACATGAGCTGGGAGACGAACACCTGGTACACGCTGCGCCTCGAGGTCACGGACTCGACGCTCAAGGCGTACCTCGACGGCGTACTAGAACTCGAAGCAACCGATTCTCGGATTACGTCAGGCGGAGTCGCCGTCGGCGCGCGTCACGTGAACGTGCGTTTCGACGACGTGAAAGTGACGAGCCCATGAGACGTCTATTCAGCCGCAACGCGAAAATCGCGCTCGCCGTCCTACCGGTCGCCATCGGATGTGCGCTCGCGAAGCAGGGCGATCCGCCCCTTCCCATCCCGGACGACGACGGCGGTGACGGCCAGACGGGCGGAACGACTACTGGCGGCACCGCAACCGGCGGAGCTGCAACGGGCGGCGTATCCGGGACGACGACCGGCGGAACCGCGACGGGCGGAGCTGCAACGGGCGGCACCGCAACCGGCGGAGCTGCAACGGGCGGCACCGCGACCGGTGGCACCACTTCCGGCGGAACGACGACGGGGGGAACGACCTCGGGCGGCAGCGGTGGAGCCGGCACGACCGGCGGCTCCGCGGGCAAGGGCGGCACCGCCACGGGCGGCACCGCCGGCTCGACGACGACGGGAGGCATGGGCGGTCGAGGCGGAACGACGACGGCCGGTAGCGGCGGCAGGGGCGGCAACGCGGGCGGACCTCCGGGCGGCATGGAGCTCTTCCGAGACGACTTCGAAATGGGCGCCGGCAACTGGACCGCGACACCGAGCGGCGTCTGGGCCATCGCGATGGACGGCTCGTCGGTGTACGCCGCGACCGGAGCATCGGCGAACAGCACCTGGCGGGCGGGCGCCGCGGGTCAGACGTCGTGGACCGACGTGCAGATCGACGCGCGCGTCAAAGTCACGTCGTTCGCCGGAAGCTCGACCAGCTACTACGCGGGCGTCTGCGCTCGCTACACGAGCAACTCGAGTTACGCGTGCTTCGCGCTGCGAAGCGACGGCAAGATCGCGTTCCGCGTCAACGGCAGCAACACGAGCTCCGCGTCCCCGTCGGGCGGCGACATTCAAGAGGGCACCTGGTACACGATTCGCGTCGTCGCGCGCGGCGCCAACATCACCGCGTTCGTGAACGGCACCGAAATCCCGTCGGGCAGTCGCGTCACGTCGAGCGAGAACCCCCCGGCAACGGGACGCCTCGCGCTCGCCGCGCCGGGAACGAACGTCGTTTTCGACGACATCGTCGTGTCGACACCCTAGATAGATCGGCTAACTACGCCTTCCGGGGCGGCTGACCTGAATCTTTCAGCACCGTCCCAAGTCGGAGTCGTTCGATAGCTCCCGGCGTCTCTGGTGGACGTTGAGCAGTACGCGCCGGCCTCGCCGGATTTGTTGCTGGGGAAGCTCGCAGCTTTCGCGGATCGTGATCTGGTCTTCCAAGACTCCGAAGTCGTGTTGGCTGGCGCTTCGCGCCAGCGGGCCTCTAATTTTTGCCGCCCAGCAGCCGGTACACCTCGACGCCCGCGAGGATGAACGGCCCGTTGCCCTTCGGGTCGTTCTCGGCGACGGGCTCGCTCATGTAGTACTCGTAGCTGCCGTCGCGGCCGTAACCGAGACCGCCGACGAGGCACTGATTCGTCATGCTGATCTTGCCGTCGGCGTGGACGGTGACGAACTCTCGGACGAGACCGTCGAAGCTCGCGACGGCGACGTCCTTGTACGAAGCGTCGAGGTAACCGTTGCGCGTCGCCTTCGCGAAAAAGTACGTGAACATCGCCGAGCTCGACGATTCCCGGTAGTTCCCAAGGGCGTCAGGGCGATCCATGACTTGCCACCACGTGCCGGTCGCGGGGTCCTGGAACTTCTTCAGCGCGGGCGCGAGCTCCCTCACGATGTCGATGAGCGGCTGGCGGTGCTTCGTGTCGCTTTCGGGAATGACGTCGAGCACGTCGAGCAGCGCCATCGAAAACCACCCGAGGCCGCGTCCCCAATAGAACTTCGACCGGCCGGTCTTCGGATCGGCCCACTCTTGCTTCTTCGTCTCGTCCCAAGCGTGGAAGTAGAGGCCCGTGTCGGCGTTCCTCAGGTGCTTTCGCGTGAGCGCGAACTCGTTGACGACCTCGTCGAAGCTCTTACCCTGCTCGAACATCGCCGAGTACTTCGCGAGGAACGGAAATCCCATGTAGACGCCGTCGAGCCAGAGCTGCGAGGGGTACTTTTTCTTGTGCCAGAACGCGCCCTCGGTCGTGCGCGGCTGTCGCTTGAGCTGGCCGCGCAAGACGTCGACGGCCTTCCTGTATTTCTCCTGCTTCGTGCGCTCGTACAGAGTGAGCAGGTTTCGCCCGGGGTTTACGGCGTCGAGGTTGTATTCCTTCTCGTCGTATTCGCGGATCTCGCCCGTGTCGGTGACGTAGGAGCCCGTCACCTTCTCGACGACGCTCGCATATTTCGGATCGGGCGCGACCTTGGCGAGCTCGTCGTAGGCGAGCGGCTGGAGTCCGACGATGTCGTACTCGAACTTGGGCTTGCGCTTGCGGTTCGCGTCCCAGCCGTCGTGGCGATAGTCGAGGGTCTTTCTCGCGAGCTCCGAGTCCGCGAGCCGCTTCGCCCAGGAGAGCGCCGACTCGGCCGTGACGGCGCCCTGTTTGTCGCCTTGCGAGAGCTTCGTCTTCAGCCGCACGCGCGGCGGCATCGTGAGCCGCTCCCTCTCTCGTTCGAGGTATTCGACGAACTGCTCTTTGGTCGTGATGCCCCCGGGCTCTCCCGACCACGCCGCGAGGAAGTAGTAGTCGACGACTTTACCCGCCGGTTTCATCACGGACGCGTAGTTCTTGCCGTCGTCTTCCTGCGACGAGCGCGCGCCCTTCTCGAAGAGCACGGCGACGCCGAGGAGATCGTCGTTGTTGAGGGTCTGCTTGCCAAAGCTCGCGGCGTACGTATACGCGGTGCCGGTCACGTTCGTCGGGCCCGCCAGGAGCTCGGTGCCCGGGTGTTTCACCATGCCGACCACGAGATTCGGAAGCTCGTCGCCGAGCTTGAGCCGCGTGCGCACGAGGCGGCTGCCGCCCGTCATCGAGAAATGCGCGTCGAGATCGAGCTTCTTCTTCGCGACGTTCCAGCCCTGATAGCGAATGCGAAACGCCGACGCGAGGTTGCCGTTCTCGGTCACGTCGACGCTCCACTGGTCGACCGCCGACACGAGCTCGACCTGCTTCTTCTCACCGAAGAAGCCGAAGCCGCCCGCGCCGAGCGACTGACCGACCTTGAAGATGTCCATGCCCCAGTCGGCCATGTGATGGTACGACTCGAAGCCGTCGAGTCCGACCTGCTGCAGCACGGGCTCCTTCGTCTTCTTTCCGAAGATATCGAAGCCGTTCCGCCAATCCAGGTACACGCGGTAGGCGACCTTGTCCGATTCGATGCCGGGCCCCTCGTAGCGAATCAGGTTCGAGTGATCCGTGTGCTCGGGCGGCGCCGTGAAGCTCTTCATGTTCGTGAAGGTGCCGCCGACGTACTCTTTGAGGTTCGGCTTGTCCTTGCGCGGCTGCCACTTCCCGCCGACCTTCGCCGAGAACTCGGCTTGGGTGAGCTTCGCGGTCGGAACGGCGCTCGCCTTCTCGTCTTCCACGATGCTGAGGTTCTTCTTCTCGGCGGGCGCAAAATCGACGAGCGCGAGCACGCCGTCCGGCGCGCCGTCGCGATTCTCGTCGGTGGGCTGGCTCGGCACGACGGTTTCCCCGCTCTTTACGGCCAGGCGCTTCGTGCGCGGGTCTTCCGCGGTGACCCCGAGGTCGTAGTACGAGAAGTAAACGGGCTCCTTTTCGCGGGGAAACCGCGAGGGATTGTGGACCTCCGCGTCGGCGACCGAAGCGACCGGCGCCGCGGGCGCGACGGGCGTCTGCGTGAGCGCCGGCGGTGGCGGGTACGGTGCTCTCGGCCCGCTCGGCGGGGGCGACTGACAGCCGAACGCACCGATCCATCCCAGCACGACCGCCCCGATGCTCGTCGCGCGCAACGTACCGCTCATGTTTCGCTCCTCAGAGATTCCAGACCAGCGTCGACTCGTCGTAGAAGCACGAACGCCCGTCGGCGCCGACGCCGCTCTTCTTCGGTTCGAGGCCCTTGGCGTTTCCGATGAACTTCTGGCACGGCGGCACCTTCGGCTTCTCGGCGGCGTAGATCTGGTTGATGCCGCGGAAGATCGCCACGTCGCCGTAGTTTTCGTTGATGCCGACGAGGCACGAGGATTTCTTGCCGATGACCGCCGTGATGTTCTCGAGAATCACCGTGCGCCCGGCCTGGCGGCTGCAGTTGCCGCACGACCGGTAGAGCTTGCCGAAGTGCTCGAAGTAGAAATTCTTGATCACCATCGTACCGATGCCGTTGTTCTGGAACACCTTGTCTTTGGCACCGCTCGCCCCGCCCTTGTCGATGATCATCACGTCGCTGTCTTTGGCGCCGCGGAACGTGGCGGCGTCCTCACCGACGCGCTCCCACCACACGTTCTTGAGCGTGCAGGAGCCGTAGCAGTGCACGCCGTCGGCCGCGGGATCGCCGATGATGACGTTTTCGAGCACCGCGCCGTCCGACAGACGGAAGAGCGGAAACTGATCTTCTTCCTGACCGCTCGTGCCGAGATCGTCCACGCCGTAAAAGCGCTGCATTTTGCCGTCGAAATGGCTGTACACGCGCTTGGTGGAGTCGAGCTCGACCTCACCGGTGGGTTTCGGCCAGTTCACGAGCGGCGACGGCTTCGGATTCGTGTTCGCGCGCACGAACGGCACTTGTTGAGCTCCACAGCTCGTAAGACCGATGACGAGCGCGACGCCGGTCGCGGCGAGCGTCGAAACCAACGGCAATCGGGGAACGGGGACGAACATGGGGAACTCCGGGAAACGGTGCCGGCGGGCTCGAACGGACGCTAGCGTCCCATCCACCCGCCGTCGACGACCAGCACGTGGCCGTTCACGTAGTCGCTCGCCTTCGAGCTCAAGAAGACCGCGGCGCCGGCGATGTCGGAGGGGTCGCCCCAACGACCGGCGGGAATGCGCTCCAGGATCTGGCGATTGCGCGTCTCGTTCTGTTGCAGAGCGAGGGTGTTGTCCGTCTTGATGTATCCGGGCGCGATGGCGTTCACGTTCACGCCGCGCGCCGCCCACTCGTTGGCGAGTGCCTTGGTGAGCTGCGCGACGCCGCCTTTCGACGCGGCGTACGCCGGGACCGTGATGCCGCCTTGGAACGACAGCAGCGAAGCGACGTTCACTATCTTGCCGTGGCCCTGCGCGAGCATGCGCTGCCCCGCCGCCTGACACAGCCGAAAGACGCTCGAGAGATTCACCTCGATGACGGTCGCCCAGTCTTCCTCGCCGTACTCGGCCGCCGGCGCGCGCCGGATCATGCCCGCGTTGTTGACGAGGATGTCGATACGCCCGAGCGCCTCGACGGTCGCGTCGACGAGCGCGCGCGGTGTCCCCTTGTCCGCGAGATCGCCGCGCAGCGCGAGCGAGCGCTTGTCGAGGCCGCGCACGCGTTCGGCCGTGGCGTCGGCGGGGCGGCTATTGCCATGGCACGCAACGTCGGCGCCCGCCTGCGCGAGCGCTTCGGCAATCGCGGCGCCGATACCCGTTGCCGCGCCCGTGACGAGCGCCACCGAGCCGTCCAAGCGGAACGGAGTCGCGGTCATCGCTCGCCGGCTGCTTTTTGACTGGCTTCGAGCCCCGAGCCGCTCTGATCGAAGCCGGGCTGCACGTTGACCACACCGAACTGTCGATCTTCGACTTCCTTGTGGGCAGCCATCATCCAGATGAAGTTGATACTGTGGCCCGGAGCCGCGACGTTCGGGTGGAACCCCGCGGGCATGAGCACCGCGTCGCCGTCGTGCACGAGGCTCACGAACTCGGGCTTTTCCGGGCTCGTGTACACGAGCTGGATCCCGAACGCGGGCGCCGGCATGTCGAAGTAGACGTACACCTCTTCGAGCATTTTCGTGTGCTCGTGGGGCGGCCAGCTCGTCCAGTTGCCGGGCACCGAACGCGTGAAGCCGGCGAGCAAGCGTCCGGCTTCCACGTTCTTCCCGATGATAATGTTGAGGTCGCGCGACGTAGCATCGCCGCCGGCGCGAAACTTCATCGCCGGGTCTTTCTTCACGTCCGAATAGCGCACGACCTGAAGCGGGTAGTCGCCCTTCACCTCCGCCGAGCACTCGACGAGATCGACGTCCGCGTCCGTCGTCACCTCGACGTGGCTCCCGCGCGGAACGTAGATCGCGTCGTACGTGTCGAGCGAGTGCGCCGCGCCGTCGACCGCGACGGTGCATTTCCCTCCCATGCAAAGGAGGGCCGTCTCGCGACCCTCCGTATCGAACGTCGCGCTCGCCTGCTCCTTGTCGAGCCGAATGCGACCGTAGTTCAGGTGCGCGAGATCGCTATTCGCGGGCGAAACCGAAATTTTTCGCCCGCGATGCGATGCCGTGCCCGAAAAGATGAGGCGCTTCGGATCGAGAGATGCGTCAGGCATGGGAGTCGAAATCTTACATCGCCCAGGGGCCGGGTTTCGAATCGCAGTCCCATTCCGGTGGCTCGGACGGGTTCCTCGGATTGACCATGCACATGCAGTAGGGACGAGAGGCCTCGGTCGACGACTTGCAGACGGATTCGGCCAACCCGGGCGACGTATTGCACGGCATTCCGCGCACGACTTCAGCGGCACAGGCCGTATCGGCGTTCGCGGGCCTCGTTGCGAGGACGGTCCCTACGAAGCTGCAGCTCTCGCAGGACCAATTCGTCGAGCAGTTGCACGTCCGTCGGCCGACATCGCCCAGACCGCAAGGAAGGTTCGGACACACCTTGCCGTCGCCGGCCGTCGCAGTGCAGGCCGTCGGCGTGCTCGTAACGATGCCCATACACATGGGATCCGTGTTCACGCCGGTACCGCCGCCGGTGCCGCCGGTGACACCCGAGCCACCCGTACCGCCGGTAACGCCCGAGCCACCCGTGCCGCCGGTAACGCCCGAGCCACCCGTGCCGCCGGTAACGCCCGAGCCACCCGTGCCGCCGGTCGGAGCCGTGCCGCCGGTCGGAGCCGTGCCGCCGGTCGGAGCCGTGCCGCCGGTCGGAGCCGTGCCGCCGGTCGGAGCCGTGCCGCCCGTGACGCCGGCGCCGGACGACCCACCTGACCCTCCGGTCGCGCCACCATCGTCGGTTGCCTCGGACGAGCAACCGTAAGTGACCAGGGTGAACAAGCTACAGAACAGCGCTGCGCGCGTACCAGTAATGAGTTTTTTCTTCGACATGGAGCTCCTCGGCCCCACCTAATGCGGGCCGGCGGTTTTTTGATCACGGTGGAGGACGATCAGCCTCGTCGTGAGCCCCGCCGGGGCACCGACGGCACGGACGCCGCCGGCGCTGAAAAATCGCACCTTCAGCGGTGAAATCCGGGGATTCAGTGATCGGCCGCCAGGAGCCCCGCATGAGGTGGATCGCCGAATGCCCCGACGCTTGCACTCGAGGTCACCGTGGGTCGCCTGCGCCTTCTCTCTTTTAACGCTGGGCGCCTGTGGACAGTCCGCCGAGAGCAGCGACGACGACTCGAGCGGTGCGCAGGGCGGCAGCGTGCCGCAGGGCGGAACGGCACCCACGGGAGGAACGGTGAGCGGCACTGGGGCCGCTACTACCGGCGGGACCTCACCAACCGGCGGCGCGCCGCCGATAGGCGGCGCAGCTCCAACGGGCGGAACTACATCTGGAGCCGCGGGAGACGGCTCCGGTGGAGGCGCGCCGACGGGCGGCGTTTCAGGTAGCGGTCCCGGCGGCGCACCGATGGGCGGCGCCGCGGGCACCGGTCTCGGCGGCTCGATCAGCGGCACGGGAGGCAGCGGTGGGAGCGGCGCCGCGGGTAGCGCTGGCAAAGGCGGCTCCGGTGGCGGCGCGGCGTGCCCCCACGTACCTCAAGGTTGGGCCGCGATCCCTGGCAGCGGTCAAAACGGTCCGACCACCGGTGGTTGCAACGCAACGCCGGTCACCGTGACGACGCTCGCGGAATTGAACACGGCGATGGCGGGCTTCGCGAACAAAGTCATTCGCGTCTCCGGAACGATCACCGGCACCGTGGCGGTAACCGCCAATACGACGCTCGAAGGCGTGAACGGCGGGCGCATCAACGGAGCCATCGTCATCGACGGCGATATCAACGTCATCGTGCGAAACCTCACCATCGTCGGCAACAATTGCACGGACAACAGCGACTGCGAGGAGGGCCTGGACGCGGTCTCGATCAACGGCGGAGCTCACCACGTGTGGGTCGACCACTGCGACATCTCGAATGGCTCCGACGGCAACCTCGACGTCTCGGACGCCAGCGATTTCGTGACGGTGTCGTGGACGAAATTTTCGTACTCCGGCACGGGACGTACTCACCGTTTCTCGAACCTGGTCGGCGACGACGACGGCGCGACGACTGACGCCGGCAAGCTCGGCGTGACGTTCCACCACTGCTGGTGGGCCGACCGGGTGCAGGAGCGCATGCCGCGCGTGCGCTACGGGCGCGTGCACCTCTTCAACAATCTTTGGACGTCGAGCGGCAACGAGCAAACCGTGCAGGTCGGCTACAACGCGAACGTGCGCCTCGAAAACAACGTGTTCATCGGCGTACAAAATCCCATCAACAGCAGCGACTACAACCCGAACGACGCCGCCGTCACGTCCTCCGGCAACGTCTACACGAGCACGAGCGGGTCGACCGCGAACCGCGGCACGGCATGGCTGCCGAGCTCCATTGCCGGCTACACCTACACGCTCGACGCCGCGAACACCGTCGAGGCCGCCGTCCGGGCGGGCGCTCGCCCCCAATGAGCAGCATGAAAATGAGCCGTGTTCGAACCGTTCTTAACGTCTTCGCAGTGTGCGGTGTTTTCGGCGTGCCGCTCGCCGCGTGCAGCGATTCGGGCGACGACGACGGCGCGAACGGAACCGGCGGAACGGGTATGTCGGGTTCGGGCGGAACGGGTGGCGCGGCACCCACGGGAGGTACGGCGCCGACCGGTGGAACCGCCACGGGTGGCACGCCTCCTACGGGCGGCAGCGGCGGTTCGGCGCCCACGGGCGGAACCGGGGCGGGTGGCAAGGGCGGCAGCGGCGGCGCGCCGACCGGCTCGGACTTTTGGATTTCCCCGACGGGTGTCGACACGAACCCGGGCACCGAGGCGGCGCCGCTTCTCACCGTCTCGCGCGCGAACCTGCTCGCGCGTGCGGGCTCGACCATTTGGGTGATGGCGGGCACGTACAGCTATAACGTCACGCAAGATCTCACGGGGGCCGGCACCGCTCAGGCGCCCATCAAGCTCTACGCGGTCGACGGCGCGCGCCCCGTCTTCGACTTCATGACTCAACAGCGCGCTTCGAGCGCGCGCGGCTTCGAGCTCACGGGGCACTACTGGCATCTCCGCGGCTTCGAGCTCAAGAACGCCGGCGACAACGGCATTCTCATCAGTGGCTCGAACAACACCGTCGAGAACGTGATCACGCACCACAACGGCGACACCGGCATCCAGATCACGGTGAGCGAAGGCCAAGCGACGCTCGCGAACCTCGGCGCGAACAACACGATCCTGAACTGCGATTCGTACGAGAACTTCGACACGATGACGAACGGTGAAAACGCCGACGGCTTCGCGGCGAAGCTCCGCATCGGCGCCGGTAACCTGTTTCGCGGCTGCCGCGCCTGGAACAACGCCGACGACGGCTACGACTTTTTCGCGGCGGACGACGTCGTCGTGCTCGAAAACTGCTGGGCATTCTTGAACGGCCGCGTCGCCGCCGGCGGCAACAGCGCCGGTGACGGCAACGGCTTCAAGCTCGGCGGCGAGCCCGCAGGGACGGGACAAGGCGACGCCCCGCATCGCGTGACGAACTGCGCGGCGTTCGAGAATCGCTCCTGCGGGTTCACGCGCAACAACAACGCCGACAGTCCCGTCTTGATGACGTGCGGCGTCGGCAGTAACGGCAACGACGACTACTGCGACGAGCTCGCGACGTGCTCGCCCGAATACGACGTGAGCGTCAGCGGCGCGATGGCGAAGACGATGCCGCGCAACGCCGACGGGAGTTTGCCGAGTCTCGAGTAGCGGTCACTCGAGGCGGACGGTACGGGGTTGCGATGCTTATTACACGATCGGCCGCCCGTTTCGGCCCCTGCAAGCGGGGGCCCGTTGACGTAAAGACCAATTGTATTTACATTTCGCGATGTGGCGCTCGTGAACGTCCGTCTCGATCCTGAAGATCATCGGAAAGCGCGCGCCCTTCGTAGCGACGGCGTGAAGCTCTCGGCGCTCGTGCGCGACGCCATTCGGCGCGAGTTCGAACGTAGGGTAGTCCGCCGCTCGGCGGCGATGCCGTCGGCGCTCGTTCGCGAGGTCTTGCGGTCGCTTCCCGATACGGAACAGCGGGACGCGCGGCGGTTCGCGCTGACCGACCGGCACGCTCTGCGCGCTCACATCGAGAAGAAGCTGCGGCGTCGCCGATGATCCTGTTCGACACCGGTCCGCTCGTCGCGCTTTGTGATGATCGGGACGGGCTCCACGAGCGCGCGCTGGATGAAGTCGACCGTCTGCCTAGCGCTCCGAGAATCGTCCTTTCCGCGGTGCTCACCGAAGCGTGTTTTCTGCTCGAAAGCGGCCTGCTCCGCAGGCGCCTCTCGTTGCTCCTCGAGAAGCTCGAGCTCGAGGCGCTGCCCGACGAGCCAACGCCGGCTTTCCGAGCTCTTGCGTTCGCTTGGCTCGAGCGGTACGCAGAGCACGAGCCGGATTACGCGGATGCTTGCCTCGCGGTCGCCGCCGGTCGGCAGGCCTTCAAGGTTTGGACCTTCGACTCCGAGTTCGCAACGACGTGGCGGCGACCCGATGGTCGCAAGATTCCACTCGCCGTTCAGACGCCTGGAATGCGGAGCAAGAAACCAGCGCGTCGGCGCTGAATCGTGTGGGGCGTCGGGCGGCTCCCTCGAGACCCGCCTATCACGCCGCCGCCAACGCGGCGCTAACGCCGCCGCCCGCCCCCACCGCCCCCGCGCCGCCCGCCACCACCCCCGCCCCCGAAGCTCGGCGACTGTGAGGGCGCCGGGCGATTGCGCGCCGTTTGCTTTTGGCCTCGCTCGCGCTGCTGTGCCGAACGATCGAGATCGCGCGTGCTCGGCGCCGAACGCTCGACCTTGTTCCAATTGCCGTCGTCGTATTG
>DASUTR010000846.1:0-5125 GCA_036374535.1 Polyangiaceae bacterium | reverse complement strand
ATCGTGATCTGGTCTTCCAAGACTCAAGCGTCGTCGCGAGCGGGGCACGTTTGCCCCTGCACCCCTGACAAGATCGAAGTACGACTTTTTAGCCGGGGGGGCGGAGCGTTGAGAGCAAGGGCGTGACGGAGCGGGTGACTTCGGATTCGGCGCCGGAGCCGAGTGCGGCGCCGACGGTGAAGAGGGCGAAGCTCACGTATTCGTGGAGCATCTGCTTCAAGACGTGATCCGGATCGGCGCCACCCGCGACGATCCCGGCGTTTTGGGCGACACGATCGGGATCGAGCTCACCCGCTGCATTCGGACCTGCGCCGCGAAAGAGCATGTCGTACACGCCGGCGCCCACGGCGAACGACGCCAGGCTATCGCGCACCTCCGCTGTTTTCCCGCCCGCTTCGGCCGCACGAAAGATCGCGCGGAGGGCGCCGTTCGCGGCGTTCACGAGCGCCGTCGGACCACCGGAAGCCCGCGGCGGGTGCATCGACACGTGATGGGACTGCACGAGGGCGTAGACGGCCTTCGTCGTCTCGAACTCGCCGAGGCCCGTCGCGCGGCCGATCTCCTCGAGGTTCGCGCGTCCGTCGATCGCTTCGTACACGCGGACGAAGTCGCTCGGTGACGAGCGCCCGGCATTCCGCACGGGGACGTGCTCGACCGAGGGTACTTTTTCGCGGAAGTAGCGCATCTCGTCCATGCGCGTAACGGCGTCCATGAGGAGCGCGTTCGAGCTCAACGTATGGTGCGTGACGAGGCGGCTTTCGTCGAAACCGTCGAGGAAGAAGAACGTGCCGTCGCCGACGGTGAGCGTCGCGAACACGATTTCTTCGATCTGCTTCGAGATCCCCGCGTAGAGCTTCTCGCGCGACAGATAGCCGAGCTCGAGGGCCACTTCACCGAAACGGCGTCCCGCTTTCGTCTGCTCGACGACGCGGTCGCGCTGTGCCTCGTCGAGCATGCCGAATCGATAGAGAATCGAACCGATGCGCTCGTCCTCGACGTTCGTGAGGGCTCCGACGACGTTGCCCTGATCGAAGAACACACAGCGCACCGCTTCGTCGTTCTGCACGACGAGCTCGCCGCGCCAGCCCGTCTGCCCGAGCAGCGCGATCACGTCGCAGAGCGCGCCCGGCGACGTGACCTCGCCCGCGATGCGAACGATCGCGCCGTCCTCGGCGTCGCGGCGACCGTCTTCGCCCGTGTAGCGCATGAACACGACGTGGGCCGGCGACGGCAGCACGCGGTACGCGCCCGCGCGCGAGCGCATGCGCTGACCGGCAACGGCGCCGATCGGGTGCGCTTCACCGCGGTTGTCGATGCGGACGAGCTCGTCGCGCGCCTCTTTCATGGCCTGACCCACCATTCTAGTTCGAGCCGGTCGTCGTTGCGACGACTTACGGAAGTGCGGGTCCGTGCCGCCCGCTTTCCCGCGCGCACGTGACCGGACCTACCGGAGCTCCGCGACGCTGCCCCCGAACGCGCGCTCGAGCCCGCCGAGCAGCGCCTCGCTCGGCTGCACGCGCGTGCCGTCGAGATCGAGCACGGCTTCGGCGCCTTCGGGAAGAGCGAGCACGAGCTCGACCCTGCACGAGCCGGGGGCGTTTTGCAGGAGCTCGCGCAGGGTTTCGAGATCTTTTTTGTGCGTGCGTTCCGCGTCGAGACGAATCGAAACGGCCTTCGTGTGCTGGAACGCCGCGTCCGCGAGCAAGCTCACGCTGTCTACGAGCAGCGTGGGCTCGCGCTGCACGTCGAGATCCTCGCTCTCGTCGGTGAGCGGGAAGCTCACTTTGCCCGAGACGACGACGGGCTCGTTGCTCGTGAGGAGCGGCGCGTAGGTATCGATGCGATCGCCGCGAAGCTTCGCCTTGACGCGGCCCACCATGTCTTCGACCTCGAAGAACGCCGCGCGCCCCCCGGCGCCGCCTTTGAACAGGCGCTCCTGGTACGCCTCGATCATGCCGCCCACGCTGACGACGCTCCAAGCGGCTTCCTGCGCGAGGCGAATCGACGGCGTGAGCCCCATGCGCGAGAGCTTGCTCGCATAACGAGACAGCGGGTGCCCCGAGACGTAACAGCCGAGCGCTTCTTTCTCGCGACGCAGAAGCTCCATGCTGTCCCACTGCGTCGCTTCCGCGTAGTCCCCGAACGCGAGCGACGCGCCGTTGCCGGCTTTCGGCGTCGGGAGCGCTCCGAACAGGCTCACCTGCCCGCTCTCTCGATCGCGGCTCGCGCTGCGGGACCGCTCGAGCGCGCGATCGACGGCCGCGAACGCGCGCGCGCGGCTCACGCCGATCGCTTCGAGCAGCGTATCGAAGGCGCCGCATTGCACGAGCGCTTCGAGCACGCCCTTGTTGAGCCTCTTCGCGTCGACGCGGGACGCGAAATCGAAGAGATCGCCGAACGGGCCGCCCTGACGCCGCGCCTCGAACATGGTCTCGAGCGCGGACTCGCCGACGCCGCGCACGGCGCCCAGACCGAAACGCAGCCGCGGCCCGAGCGCGTCCTTCACCTTGCCGCTCGTCGGGCGCGGCGCTCCGCCCTTCGGATGCGAGTAGACGACCGTGAAATCGGTCTCGCTCGCGTTCACGTCGGGCGGCAGCACCGTGACGCCCCAGGCCCGCGCCTCGGCGACGAGGCGCACCACCTTGTCGACCTTGTCCTTGTCGGTCGTCATCGCCGCGGCGAAAAATTCGGTCGGATAGTGCGCCTTCAGCCACGCGCATTGGTACGTGACGAGCGCATACGCGGCCGAGTGGCTCTTGTTGAAGCCGTACGAAGCGAAACCTTCGAGCTCGCGGAAGATGCTTTCGGCTTTTTCGGCGGGGACGCCCCTGCTCACCGCGCCCTCGACGAACTTCGCCTGCTGCTTCTGCATCTCCTCAGCTTTTTTCTTGCCCATCGCGCGGCGGAGGAGGTCGGCCTCACCGAGCGAGTAGCCCGCGAGGTACTGCGCGATTTGCATCACCTGCTCTTGGTAGACGGGCACGCCGTAGGTGGGGGCGAGCACGTCGTCGACGAGCGGGTGGAGCTTGCGCACGGCTTTGCGCCCGTGCTTCGAGCCGATGAAGTCGTCGATCATGCCGATACCGAGGGGCCCGGGACGGTAGAGTGCGACGGCCGCCACGATGTCTTCGAAGCAGTCGGGCTTGAGCGGCTTCAAGATGCGCTCCTGCATGCCGCTCGACTCGAGCTGGAAGACGCCGGTCGTGCTGCCGCTCGAGAGGAGCGCGTACGATTCCTGGTCGTCGAGCGGGAGGTTCTCGAGGTCGAGCGGATTTCCTTGCCGGTCCGGCCGCGCGTCGACGAGCTTTCTAGCGACGTCGATGAGCGTCAGCGTCTTCAAGCCGAGGAAGTCGAACTTCACGAGCCCGACCGCCTCGATGTCGTCCTTGTCGTATTGGCTGACGATCGCCTCGTCGCTCTTGAAGCACGGCACGCGCTCGGCGAGCGGACCTTCGCTGATGACGATGCCGGCCGCGTGCATGCCGGCGTGCCGCGTGAGCCCCTCGAGCTTCTTCGAGATACGAATGAGCTCGCCGACGCGGGCGTCGCTTTCGACCATGGCGGCGAGCTTCGGCTCGATGCCGAGCGCTTCGTCGATGGTCGCCATCTTGCCCTGCCCCTTCTCGGGCACGAGGCTCGCGATGCGCTGCGCCTCGGGCGCGGGGATGCCCATGGCACGCGCCACGTCCTTGATGACGCTGCGCGCCTTCAGGTTCTGGAACGTCCCGATCTGACCGACGCTCTGCTTGCCGTACTTTTCGGCGACGTAGGTGATGACTTCGTCGCGGCGCGCCATGCAGAAGTCGACGTCGAAGTCGGGCATGCTCACGCGCTCGGGATTCAAGAAGCGCTCGAACAAGAGTCCGTACCGAAGCGGATCGAGCTCGGTGATGCCGAGCGAGTAGGCCACGAGCGAGCCGGCGCCCGAGCCGCGCCCCGGCCCCACCGGAATCCCCCGCGCTTTCGCTTCGCGGATGAAGTCCCAGACGATCAAGAAGTACCCGGGATATTTCATGCGCGCGATCACGTCGAGCTCGAGCTCGAGGCGCGCGCGATAGTCCCCTTCGTTCACCGGCTTTCCGACGCGTCGAAACCCCGCGAACCGCGCCTCGAGCCCGTCGCGCGCGACGTGCCGGAAGTAGCCCTCGGTGTCGTAGCCGGACGGCACCGGAAATTCGGGCAGCAGCACCTTTCCGAGATCGAGCTTCACGCCCGAGCACATCTCGGCGACGCGCAGCGTGTTCGCGAGCGCTTCGGGCACTGCGCGGAACGCCTGCGCCATCTCCTCGGGGCTCTTCAGGTACATCTCCGAGCTGCCGTGGTGGAGCGGCGACGCGTCCGCGTACGTCCGCCCGAGACGCACGCACTCGAGGTACACCTGCGCGATGCCGTCGTCCTTTTCGGCGAAGTGCACGTCGTTCGTCGCCACGAGCGGCAGCGAGAGATCCTTCGCCGCCTTCACCATCACCTCGTTTACGACGCTTTGCTCGGGAAAGCCGTGATCTTGGAGCTCGACGAACACGTTGCCGGGCTCGAACGCGTCGCGGAGATCCGCGAGCGCCTGCATCGCCTGCGGCGGCCCGAGCTCGAGCACGCGCTGCGGCACGAGGCCGCCGAGACAGCCGGAGAGCGCGATGAGCCCGCGGCTCCGGGCGGCGACGGCTTCGAAGCTCACGCTCGGCGCGTTGTCGCTCACGGGCTCGAGGTGACCGCGCGACACGAGCGCGACGAGGTTATCGTAACCCTCGCGGGTCGCCGCCAAAAGCACGAGGTGCGAAAGCCCGCTGCCCGGTCGCGCCACGTTGAGCTCGGCGCCGAGAATCGGCTGAACGCCGGCGGCGCGGCACGCGTTGTACTGCCGGAGCGCACCGTACATGCTCGCGTGATCCGTCACGGCCACCGCGCGCATCCCGAGCTTCTTCACGCGCTCGGGCAGCGACCCGAGCTTCACCGCGCTCGTCAGAAACGAGTACTGGGAATGGACATGAAGGTGAACGAACTCGGGGGGCATCAGCGGGGTGCGGCTTCGGGGCGAGGGTAGCAGTCCCTACCCGAAACGAGCCTCGGGGGGCACCCCCGACCGGCCGGCGAGCCGCCGTTTGAAGCTGCCGGGCCCCTCGCCCGT
>DASUTR010000845.1:0-5465 GCA_036374535.1 Polyangiaceae bacterium | reverse complement strand
CAATCTGGGCGTGCCCTACGCGGTGTTCCACGACTTCGAGGGCGGGCAGCCCTACCCCTACGATCTCGCCCTCGGCAAGGCGAAGC
This sequence comes from Polyangiaceae bacterium, assembly GCA_036374535.1. Lineage (GTDB taxonomy): Bacteria > Myxococcota_A > Polyangia > Polyangiales > Polyangiaceae > PMG-095. The sequence goes on along the minus strand of DASUTR010000845.1, from coordinate 5,379 downwards.
ACATCTCGGACGACGAAGACGACAACAACAAGAGCACGATGTCTCCGTCAGGCACGAGCGCGTACTTCGATTTTCGCGCCATCATCGGGGACGGCCGCTACAACACCACGTTCGATCTCGCGCGGGTCTGGTAAATTTCCGAAGCCACGCAGCGAGCGCGAGCGTGGGTCCGCCGCTCGGCACCGCCCGCAGGAAACCAGGCTAAACGCTCAAGGAAGCTCGGCGTGGAAGCGGGACCAGAGCCCATCGGGCGCCCAGCCGACTCCGATGAGCGCCTTCCCGTCGGCAGAAATGTCGTTGATCGTCCGCTGCAACGGCTCGTTCTGCGACAACAAGAAGTACTTTACTGCAACGTGTCGTAGCAGACGGCTGACGTCGCGCGGTTCCTCCTTGTCTGGCGCCGCGATTCGTGACGGACATGCGGCTTGACAAGAGGCGGCCGCATGTCCGGCGCCGTGCAACTTCGTAGGCGCCTCACTCTTGACGCGGCACGCAAATGCCGAGCAAGCAGTCGCTCGCGCCAACACACCGGTTGCCACAGAACCCCGCAGTCCTGCTTGTCGGTCAGAGGGTCCGTGCATTTGTTACCGCAAAGGTACTGAGCGACGCCGCAGCGCGAGCGGCAGGCGCCATCGACGCAGGCAGTTCCCTCGGCACAAGCCTGACCGCACGCTCCGCAGTGTTCGGGATTACTCGTCGTATCCACGCAGCTTCCGTCGCATTGTGTACGACCGGTTTCACAGCGGAAGGAGCAGACTCCGCGGCTGCAACTCGGCACGGCATTGGCCGGCGCCGAGCACGCCGCGCCGCACAAGCGGCGGCACCCTGCCGAACGGATTTTTGAACAGCAGACGGAAGAAGAGGAAGCCGGAGGTTTTGGTCCTGCTCCGCTCTCGCGCGTCGAGAAACGTCAAGAAGTGCAAACCGCAGCCCTACTCGCCGTGGCACGCTCGTGCGGATGATTCGCCGAGTACGAGCCGTTACCCCGTGGCTTTTTACCGTCGTTCTGAGCGGCGCGTGCGCCGGCAATGAGCCCGCGCCCGGAGACGCAGGCGACGACGGCGACAAGGGCGGCACCTCCGGTGCGTCCGGGAGCGCCGGCGCGAACGCCGGAGTTTCCGGCGCGAGCGCGGGAGTTCCGGGCACGGGCGGAGCCGGTGTCGCGGGTTCGGCGGGTACGAATGCCACCGGAGGGAGCGCGGGAACGTCGGGGAGTCAGGGAGCAGGCGCCGGTGCGGGCGGAACACCGTCGAATGGCGGCGACGGCGGAACGCAGTCGAGCGGCGGCGGCGCCGGCTTCGGTGCGAACGCAGGGAGCGGCGGAGGAAATGTCGGCGGCGGCGGAGCGACGGGAGGTGCTGGCGCCTCGGCGGGCGGCGGACGTGGTGGAAACGGCGGGGCATCTGCGGGTTCGAGCAACGGCGGCGCTGGCGCCGGTGGCACGAGCGGCGGGCGCGGCGGCGGCGGCGGCATGACCGGCGGACGCGGTGGTGCCGCCGGCGGTGGCAACTCGGATTTGCTCGTCCCCGCTCAGGGCGCGTTGCTCGGCGCGTTCGTCGGCACGGGAACCTTCCAGCAGTTCGAAACCCTGCTCGGACGAAGCATTCCCATCGTTCACAACTTTTTCGGCTGGACCGACAACTGGACCACGCGTGCCCAGAGCGATCTCCAGAGCGGCAAGATCCCGCTCATCACGTGGGAGCCGTGGAACAACAGCGTGGGAGTGCCGCTCGACGAAATCATCGGCGGCACCCACGACTCGATGATCCAGTCGCGCGCCCAAGCCGCGCGGGCCACGGGACAGAAGTTCTTCTTGCGTTGGGGTCACGAGATGAACGGAAACTGGTATCCGTGGGACGGTTCTCACAACGGCGCGAACGCGAGCGCGACGGCGAAATACGTCTCCGCTTATCGGCACATTCACGACATCTTCAAGAACGCCGGCGCGACGAACGTGCTCTGGGTCTTCTGCCCGAACGTCGACAGTGTTCCCGGCGACTCCTGGAACGCGTGGTCGAACTACTACCCGGGCGATGCTTACGTCGATTGGATGGGACTCGACGGCTACAACTGGGGCACCGTTCAAACCGGCTCGAGCTTCCAAAGCTTCTCGACGATCGTCGGTCGCATCTATCCCGGCCTCGCCGCCAAGGGAAAGCCGATCATGATCCCGGAAACGGCTTCCACCGAACAAGGCGGCGACAAGGCGGCGTGGATCAACGGTATCTTGCCCGCGCTTCAGGGATCCTTCCCCGGCATCAAGGCCTTCTCGTGGTTCGAGATGAACAAGGAAACCGACTGGCGCGCCGAATCGTCGACCGGAGCTCGTCAGGCGTTCATCACGTTCGCGAACAACGCGTACATGAATCCGTAGCTCCCAACGAGCTTCGCGACCGTGGTGCGCTTTGGCCTCGGAGGAGGCGACTCCTCCCGCAACCGGCGGGACCTCGGGCAGCTCTGCGCGTTCCCAGCAACTACGACAGCGGCCACCCCTATCGGCTGGTCTTCGCCTCCGCCGAGTGCGGGGTATCGGCCCAGTCGATGTCCAGCAGGATGGGCTCGTGGAGCAAGTCGGATCAGGAGCTCGGCGACGGGATCCTCGCAGAACTCGAGGCGCTCTCTGCATCGACAAGACTCGGCTCTTCGCGACGGGATGCAGCTTCGGCAGCGGGGGGCTTGGCTTAGCAAATCGCTGGCGCTGGCAGAAGCCTCCCCGTTATCTTGGAGCGTCGTAGGTCGTTTCGTGCGTCGTATGCGGTTGCTCGTCAGCCTCGCGTTGGCTTTTTGCGTCGCGTCGCAATCGGGCGGGGTCCGGGCCGCCGAGCCAGCTCCGGAGCCGCAATTCTCACTGCGTGACGAAGCCCGGCGCGCGCGCACCTGGCGCTACGTCTGGTCCGGCGTCAACGCAGGGTTGACGGTGGGTGCGTTCGCGGCGGTGCCCTTGGTCGAGCGCGAGTCGCGTCCCGATTGGATCATTTCCGGAATAGGCTCGGGTGTCACGGTGCTCGCAACGTGGTTCCTTCCGCTCCGCGTGGAGTCGGCGTCCGACGAGCTCGATGCGCTGCCACCCGACGAGAAGGCAAAGCAATGGCGACGGCTACGCAGAGAGAGCGCCGAAGACGAGCAGGCGCGGGTGACTTGGCCTTGGCACGCGCTCAACGTCGCCTTCTGCTTCGGTACCGGCGCCATCATCGCGTTCGGGTACGATCACTACTGGAGTGGTCTTTTCACGGCGGTAAGCAGCACCGCGCTCGGTGAGGCCCAGCTGTTCACGCAGCCGACAGGGCTGGTCGGCGCCGAATCCGCCGGCTTGCGTCTGCTCCCGCGCCTGGCTTTCACTCCGGGCCGCGGCGCGTCGCCCGCGACGTGGACTCTTTCTGTGACCAGCGCTTTCTAGACCGCCGGCGCCGAGGCGTGCGGTGCCTACGGAAAACGCGGATCGAGCGTGATGGATGCCGTCACCGATTTCGAAGAACCTTCGCCTGCGAGTTTTCGCGGCGCACCTGGCCGGCAAGGGCACGTACACGCAGCTCGCCGTGGGCGAGCGCAGCAAACGGCCAGATGACGGACCAGCAGCGTGGCGGAGTCGCGACCGTGTCGCACGCCAAGTCGTAGTCGCAGCCGTACGATGGGAACTATTGCCTCACGCGTCCGAACGACGGAGAGCGCCCCGTGCGACATGCTGAAATAGTCATACGCCGGCCCGGTGGACGGTTGACACAAGCTACCCGTTCGTAGAGTCTCGCGCGTGCTCGTGCCCGCGGGGCAGTCACTGCACGTTAGCCATCGGGGCTCGGGGCTCCGGGGGTCTGAGCTCAACTAAGGGAGATCAAAAAAATGATGCGCAAAAGGGTCGGGATGTGGCTGAGTCAGAGCACGATTTTAGCTGCGGGACTGTTCCTCGCGGCTTCGCCGGCGCAGGCGTGGGACGACCACTCCATGCCGGGTGCGGCATGCCTGCCGTTCAGCGAGGCATACACCACGAACCTCTTTCACCACTGGACCGGCAAACTCCACAACGGCAATGCGAGCGGTTCGCTCTCGGTGACGTGCCCGGTTCACCGCGATACACCATCGACGACAACGGGCGTGTGGGCGGCAGTTTACATCTACAACCCCGCCGGCAAAACGAGCAGTTGCACCTTCAACAGCGGCGACGTCGACGGCAACGCGCTCGACTCCGAAACGAAGTCGACCACGACGACCGGCTTCCAGGCTTTCTACTTCACCAACGTAACGGTCAGCGCAACCTGGACGCACTACTTCATCACGTGCTCGGTTCCAGGCGGTGGGGCGGTCAACGCCTACTACGTGTACGAGAACACCTGAACCTCTAAGAAATCGCCCTGTCCGCCTGCGACGTCGTCCCGGCGCGTGATCCATGCGTTGCGAGGACGTCGTCGGGCGGATCGGGCCTTTAACGGAGCAAGCCTTGAATCGTTTTGTCGTTCCGCTCCTCGGCGCCCTCGGGCTCGGTGTCATTGGCATCGGTGCTTGGCGAATCGGCGCGGCGTCGCAGGCTCCCTCGCCTCCTGATCCGTCCGACGCGGAGATCGCCGCGCTGAGACAAGAGCTCCAAGAGCTGAGGCAATCGATGCGACGGGCGCAGAAGCACGCGTCGGCACCGGTGCCACCGGACGAGCTCGCGCGCCCCGTGTCATCTGCGACCGAGTTTCCGACTCCTCACGATTCCACCGAGCCCTCGATCGTCGCGCCGGAAGAATTCCAAGCAACCATGGAGGCGCGACGGGAGCAGAACGCCAAGCAGCAGCGCGAGCGCCGCGAGCGCCTCGACGGCGCGCTGAAGGCCGAACCGCGCGACGCACGCTGGGCGGCCGATGCGACGAAGACCGTCGAAGGCTGGCTGGACGCACCCGAACTGGCCGGCTTCTCCTTGGCGGAGCTCGACTGCAAGAGCTCGATGTGCCGCGCCCGGTTAGCCTTTCCCGAAGACAAGAAGCTCGAGGATTTCGTGGTCGCCACTCAAACGAAGATGGGACCGTTCCAAACGACTTCCCTGCACGTCGTGGAGAACGAATCCGGTCAGCGGGAGCTGGTCGCGTACTTCGGCAGGCAGGGACAGGCGCTGCCGCAGTAGCTCAGCGCCGACGACGGCTCGTATAGTCTTCTTGTGCCGACGCGCTGCGGCGAATCGCCAAGCCGACATCCGTTGCGATGCAGCGACACTGAACCATCCGACCGTCCGCGAGCGACCGAGGCCGGCGTCTGACGCCGAAATTTCAGTTCTTTTCGTGTGTCGTCAGCGGGTTGTGCACCGTGGAGACACTGCTCACCGTGCAGACGAGAGCTCGATTTGGGTCCATTCTTACACCGTTCGTCACGTCCCTCGTCCGACGACGGTGGAATTTGTCCAGCGGC
>DASUTR010000844.1:0-3503 GCA_036374535.1 Polyangiaceae bacterium | reverse complement strand
TCTCATCAAGACCATCCAGTCCGAGAGCAAGAACGCCATCGCAGCGGTCGAGCGCGGCGCCCAAAACGTCGATCGCGGCGTCGAGGTTTCGAACGATGCCGAGCGCGCGCTGAAGAAGATCCTCGAAAGCTCGCAGAAGAGCACGAACATGGTGCGCGCCATCGCCCGCGCCACGGTCGAGCAAGCCAAGGGCTCGAAGCAAGTCACCGACGCCATCGGCCGCATCGCCGCGACCGTGCAGCAGATCGCCGCGGCGACGGCGCAGCAGGCGCGCGGCTCCGAGCTCATCATGAAGAGCGGCGAGAAGATGCGTTCGATCGCGCAGCAGGTGGAGCGCTCGACGCAAGAGCAATCGCGCGGGAGCCGCCAGATCACGCAGGCGATGGAGAGCATCAACAGCATGGTCGGCCAACTCGGCAGCGTGCAGCGCACGCAGACCCGCAGCGCCGAGCGCGGGCTCACGCTCACGGGGCGCCTCGACGAAGCGGCTCGCAAGCAAGACGCCGCGCTGCGCGACGCGACGACGCACGCCGAGCGCCTCAAGAAGAGCGCCGTCGACGGCGGCTGAGGGCTCGGCCGCGTCGGACGGCTACTACGGGCTCGCCCCGCAGGCGCCCGCGCCGGGCGTCGCCGCAACGACGCGGTATTCGCCGACATCGGCCTGGAGCGGCACCGTGAGCTCGGTGTCGAAGCGGCCGCGCGCGTCCGTCGGCACGGAGCCGAGCGGCACGCGCCGGCCGTCGCTGCCGCGGAGCGCGACGTCGACTCGAGCGAACGGACACGTTTCGCCGTCGGCGCTGACGGCGCCGCGCACGCGGACGGTGGCGCCGCGCCGCGTCTCGGCGCCCGAAACCTCGAGCTCGACCGCGGCTTCGGGGCGGTCCGACGATACCGAGCGCGCGGCGGGTTCGGCCGAGCTCGCGGGCGCCGCGGGCGGGGCGGGTGCCGGCGCCGTGGCTGCCGAGCCCGAACCCCCGGGCGACGGCTGCCCGCCCCCCGACGTGAGCGCTTCGAAGGCCGACTGCGTGCTCTGGCTGCCTGCGGGCCAAGCGAACGGGTCTTCGGGGCCGCCGTACAGCGGCACGTCGCGGGCGGAGTCGAGCTCGAAACGCCCGGCGGCGCCGCCGAGATCGATGCGATGCCAGATGGAGCCGTCGAAGGCTTCGACCCAGGCGTGCGCTTCGTTTCGCACGAGCCGCGCGGGCATGCCGAGACCGAGCGCCGTCACGACGAACGCGAACGCGCGATGCCGGCAGACGCCCTTCTTCGACAGCGCGAGCTCCTGGTAGAGCTCGGCGGGAGCGCGCGTCTTCGGCCGCTCGTCGCTCGGCGCGAACGCGCGAAAGTACTCGACGAGCGTCGTGAGCGCGTCGCGCGGGCGCACGCTCGTGGAAAGTCCGATGCGCTGAATCACGTCGTCCGCGGCGCGCTTCATGTCGGGCGGCAGCGTGGGCGCGTGAGGCGTGAGCACCGAGCGGCTCACGTCGGGAAACGGCGAGCCGAACACCGCGCGCGCCGCCGCGAGCTGCACGACGAGCCGTAGTCGCTGCCGCGCCGAGCCCATCAAGAACCAGTTGTCGGCGCCGTCGCGCACGAGCTCGATGGGCGCCTGGGGCTCGACGCGCGCCGCGAGAATGCGCGCTTGCGGCGCGACGCTCGGAACGCGCACCGGCACGCCGGGCACGACGTCGACGAAGAGATCGCCGTAGAATTGATCCTCGCTCGAGAGCGCGGTGCCGCCGACGTCCATGCGTCGAAGTCGGCGATCGGAAACGACGAGCTCACCGCGCTCGTCGACGGAGTCGTACGCGTACAGGCGCTTGAACGGCGTGACCGCCGGGACGAACGGCTCGTCGTAGCTCACGACGTCCGGACGCGTCGTGTCCGGATCGATGCGGTAGCTCGCGTCGACGCTGTCGGGCGTCGACGAACCGCCGTACGCCACCTCGGGCCGCTCCGTGCGCTCGCCGGGCGCGGGGACGGCGCCCGTCGGCGTGCTGACGGCCGCGGCCATGCGCCCGTCAGGCGTCGTCGCGCGGAGCGTCAGGTCTTCGTTCGGGTCCGACGGAATGAACTCGTGGAGGACCGGACCGTCGGCGAGCGAGCGCGGCGCGACGAGGGCTACCCCGAGCGCGAGGAAGAGTCTCGGCAGCGAACCGCGCAGGCGCACGCGGACGAGTATACCCCGGCGCCCACGGCGCGCTGCCTTCCACGCCGCGCGCCGGCCGCTCAGCGCGTCATCACCCAGGCCTGGTGGCGCCACGTCGGGCTCGCGGACGAGCAGGCGGTGGACCGCAGAGAGCTCGGCGAGTCCGAGGTGGGACTCGACGGAGCCGTACAGCGGCCGGTCTGGTGGTTCACGAGGCGCCGGTAGTCCGCGTGGTTCGTCGCGTCGAAGCGCCAGCGCTGCGTGTTCTGGGCCAGGAGCCTCGAATTACACGTGCGTTGAACGAGGAGGGAGCCGTCGGCCGTGGTGTCGAGATCCAGACATTTTCCGCTGGAACCGTTGACGAGATAGAACGTGCCCACGATTCCGGAGTCGGCCAGCCGCCACGATTGGAAGTCGAAATCCTGATCGCGGCCGTCGCAGTAGCTTTCGGGGATGCTACCCGCGCCGCCGGAGATGCAACGGCCCGTGTACTGATTGAAGAGAAAGCCCCGAAAACCGATGCTGAACAGGTTCACGGCGGGCGCCGCGAGCCAGTTGCGGACGTTGCCGTAGCGGGCGACTCCGGTGTAGCCCGAGTCGCCGTGAACCACCGTACCGACGACCTTCCACGTTCCACCGAAGTTCTTGAACGCGGGAGCGCCTGAGTCCCCGGGGCAAGCCTGAGGACTCGCGTCGAGCGAAATGAAGTTGTGAGCGTAGTAGTCGGTGCTCCCGGGCGCGAGCTCGCCGAGCGTGGCGAGGTGGATGGTGCCGCGCTGCTTCCGTCCCGAGTGGGAAGAGTCTTCCCTGTCACAGCCATAGGCCGTGAAGCTCACGTCCTGACTACCGGCGATCCATTCGGGGTCCGTCGTCGCGTAGGAAGGGATGTCCGGCGTCGTGCCCGTCAGCGTGAAGCGGGCGACATCGTAATGACGCGGGTACGGGCCGCCGACGCCGAACGCATACTCGTAGTTTTTTCGCGACGGATGGACGGCCGCGGACGCGATGGTGGTCGTGTACTGAGGCGTAACGAGATCGCCCGAACGCAGGTTCGTGAGCAGGATCTCCCGCCCGATGGGGTTCAGCGGGATGCAATGCCCGGCCGTCCAAAACACGTTCGAGGCGACCTTGAGCGCGGTGCAGTCGCCAATCAGCGTTTGGAACTTGACGACCGAAGTATGGGGCGCCACGTGCTGCGCGGCGGTGACCAATGTCCCCCCCGTGATGGAAGCATCGTCGGTGTCGATCGATTCGCTCGTCCAATCCGCGTCGCCGCAGCCGGCTAGGGTGAAAGCGAAAGCCGCGGCAAGCGTTCGTAGGCGCGTCATGGCGGCACTCTGCCGCCGATCGCCGG
>DASUTR010000843.1:0-11188 GCA_036374535.1 Polyangiaceae bacterium | reverse complement strand
CGAGCTACAAGAAGCGCTGCTCCGACCGCGACCGCTGTCCGAGCCTGGGCGCCGCGTGCGAAGCCCCGTCAACGACGGGTCACGTGAATCACTTCCTCGTCTCGAGCGAGCCCCTCTCCGGCGAAAACGTCTGGCTCCCCTTCGAGTCGGGCGAAATCGTCGCGATCGATCGCGACATGCACCTCTACCGTTCCCACGTGGAAAAACGCGGCCTGCCGCTCCTGCTCACGGCGTAGCGTGAGGTGCTTCGTGGGGCGGTAGGAGGAACCGCCAAGACGCCAAGAGCGCCAAGTTTCGCCAAGGGGGATTGGGTGCGATCGAGGTGAACGCACCGCGCCTCGCCTTACGCAGGCGCCGAGGTTCGTGGCGTGAACGGTGGTCCCCGTTGCAGAGCGCACCCACGACCCGCCTCACCCCAAGAAACCTTGGCGGCTCTTGGCGCTCTTGGCGTCTTGGCGGTTCCAAAAATCGCTCGGCGAGTTCAGTCGGGGGAGACGAGTGATTCGGGGAGTAGGGAGGACGGGGTGCCGGCGGCGACGATCCAGAGTTGGTGGGCGGCGCGCGTCGCGGCGATGTGGAGGAGGTGGCGCGCTTCGTCGTCGTTCGGGTACGCGCTTTCGGTCACGTCGAGCAGGACGACGTAGTCGAACTCGAGGCCTTTCACCTGTCGCACGTCGGTCACGTCGATGCCGGGTCGGAACGAGAAATCTTGTTCGGCGACGCGGCGGAGCGCGGGGACCTCGGCGCGCTTCAGGGCGTCGAAGTAGAGATCGGCTTGCTCGGGGAAGCGCGCGATGAGCGCGACGGACGCGGACGGCTCGGAGCTGATGAGCTCGCGCAGGGACTCGGTGAGGAACGCGACGGCGTCGCCGGCGTGGCCGAACGAAAAGAGCTCGATGGGCGCGCCGTGGCGCGTCGCCGCAGGCGCGTCCTTGGCGGCGAGCGGGCCGAGCACGGAGCGCGAGAACTCCACGATTTCGTGCGTGGACCGGTACGAGAGCTTGAGCGGCTCGATGGCGACGTGGGAGTAGCCGAGCTCGTCGAGCACGGTCTGCCAATCCGAAAAGCCGTTGTCGAGCAGCATGCGCTGCTGCACGTCGCCCGCGAGGGTGATGCTGTTCGCCGAGCTCGCGGTGGCGAGCACGACGGCGAGCTCGACGGGGCTCAGGTCTTGCGCTTCATCGACCAAGATGTGCTCGAAGACGATGGGCTCGCGCGACGTTCCGCCCTTCGTGAGCGGACCGCGCAAGCGTTGGTGCAAGAGCAACAGAAGCGCATCGTCCTCGATGTCGAGGCGCGCGCGCTCGTCGAGCTCACGGCCGTCGATGCCCGCTCGCATTTCCCTGTCGTCATCGTCCTCGGAGGAGCCCTCGACGAGCCCGCCGGGCTTCGTCTCGGCTTCGTTCTCCGCGACGACGGCGGTGGCGTGCGCCGAGCACCAGGCGTGGGCGCGTTCGAGCTCTCCCGGTGAGAAAATACCGGGCGCTTTCTCCGCGAAAAGCTGCTTCAGCGCCGCCTTGTCGGTGAGCAGCTCGGCCCACGCGGAGGGGACGTCGCGCGCCGTCGCAAGCAGGCGGTTCGCGATGCGCTCGATTCCGACTCGGGCGTTCGTCGACAGGGGCTTGGCGGCCTCGGTCGTCACGAACGCCGTGAGCGCGTGAGCGCGGTGGGCGAGGGGACGCGAGGCGCCCGCCATGAAGGCGGCGACGGCCCGGGTTCCTGCGTCACCCTCGTTCGCGAGGAGCCTCTCGAGCTCCTCGCGCGCGCGGCGCTCCTGCGTCGCGACGTAGCCCGCGATGGCTTCGAGCATCGCCGGGTGCTTCTTCAAGCGCGTCACGGCGCTCGGCGTATTCTCGTCGTAGCGCGAGGGAAGACGCGGGTAGAGCCCCTGGCGCGTGCGCGACGCCCAGCTCGTGTACGTGCGCGGCACGACGCCGCCCACGCCGAGCGCAGGAAGCACCTCGGCGATGTAGCGGACGAGAGCGTCGTTGAACACGATGACGAGCATGCGCTCGCCGCGAAAGCGGCGTGAGTCGCGGAACGCGAGGTAGGCGAGGCGGTGCAGCGCGATCGTCGTCTTGCCGCTGCCGGCACCGCCCTGGATGACGACGAGACCGGCGTCCGGTTTGGTGATGAGGTCGAACTGGCGCGGGTCGATGAGCGCCGTGATCTCTTTGAGATGTTTGTCTTCGGTCGCTTCTTGGCCGAGGCCGAGACGGCCGGGACGATGATGCTGCTCGGCGCGGAGCGCCGTGCCCGCGCCGCCCGTGAGGCGATGGGCCTGCACGCTCGCGCGGCGAAAGCCGCCCGAACGGCTGCGCACGAACGAGCCCTGCGGTGAGCCGATGCGCCGGAGCACGCCCTCGGCGATGGTGACGCTCCGGCGCGTCGCTACGGTGCCCGACACTTCGCGATCGCCGAACACCTCGTCGTACTCGTCGCCTTCTTCGTAGCGGTAGTAGAGGCGGCTCACCGGCGCGTCGCGCCAGTCGACGATGCGCACGCCGCCTTGGGTGTCGAGGTACGTGCCGCGGCCGATCAGCACCTCGCGCCGGCGGCTACCCTCTTCGAGGACGAGGCGTCCGAAATAGGGCGACGCCGTGTCGACGGGCGTCTCCTCGACGGTGCGCAGGCGCCCGGCGAGCGCTTGTAGGCGCTCCATCTCTTGAACGAGCGGGGGAACGTCCTCCATTCGCGCCGCGGCGATCTGGTCGCGCAGATCGAGCAGGCGCTCGTCGTAGGCGCCGACGTCGGGCCGCGGTGAGCGAACCCGCGGCTTGGCGAGATGCGCGAGGACGCGTGCCAGGCACGCTTCCTCCTCGCCGACGATGCGAACGAGCTCGTCGTCCGGCGGCGACGTTTCGGGGCTTTTCGAGCGTTCGAGCTCCATTTCGGGGGTCTCTTCGCGTAGCACGAGTTTTAGCCAAAGCGCAGAAATCACGCGCGAAGACGGCGTGCGAAAGAAACGCTAAGATGGCCCCCGCCCGGGGCCCTCTTTGGACCCCGCGGCATTGAGGGCCCGCGATGCCTGAGACGATGCGGGGAATGATTCTCGAGGAGCCGAGGGCGGAGCTCCGCCTCGAGAAGGTCAAGCGTCCGAATCCGCTTCCGAACGAGGTCCGGGTCCGCGTGCTCGCGTGCGGCGTGTGCCGGACGGACCTGCACGTTCGCGACGGCGAGCTGCCGCGTCCGAAGGTCCCGCTGATCCTCGGTCACCAGATCGTCGGGACCGTCGACGAGCTCGGCGAAGAGGTGGAGAATCTGGTCATCGGCGAGCGTGTCGGCGTACCTTGGCTCGGCTCGACGTGCGGCTTCTGCCGGTTTTGCACGGCGGGCCGCGAGAATCTCTGCGATCGAGCGCGCTTCACCGGTTACGATCACGACGGCGGCTTCGCCGAATACGCGACGGCCGACGCGCGCTTCGCGCTGCCGCTACCGGGGTCGTTCACCGACGAGCAAGCGGCGCCGCTCTTGTGCGCGGGGCTCATCGGACACCGCGCGCTCGCGGCCGCGGGCGAGGCGGAAAGGGTCGGGCTTTACGGCTTCGGGGCCGCAGCGCACATCGTGGCGCAGGTGGCTCGCTACGCGGGCCGCCGGGTTTTCGCCTTCACACGCCCCGGCGATCGAAGCGGCCAGGCGTTCGCCCGAAGCCTCGGCTGCGAGTGGGCGGGCGATTCGAGCGCCGAACCGCCCGAACCGCTCGATGCGGCGATTCTTTTCGCTCCGGCCGGGGAGCTCGTACCCCGGGCGCTCCGGGCGGTCGAGCGGGGGGGAACGGTCGTTTGCGCCGGGATCCACATGAGCGACATTCCGAGCTTTCCGTACGAGCTCCTCTGGGGCGAGCGCGTGCTGCGGTCGGTCGCGAACCTGACGCGCAAAGACGGCATCGAGTTTCTCGAGGTGGCGGCGCGCGTCCCGGTGCGCACGGAAGTGACGCTCTATTGTCTCGCCGACGCTGGCAAGGCGCTCGAGGATCTCAGACGTGGCGCGTTCAACGGTGCCGCCGTCGTCAAGCCGTCGCGCTGACCTCGGCGACGAACGGTCCGAGCCGCTCGAGCACGCCGTCGGGAATACCGTGTCCGCCGCCGAAGGCGACCCACTCCACGTCGAGGCCGGACTCGCGCAGGAGATCGCGCAGGTACTCGCCTCCGGCGAAGGGAAGAATCGGATCGCTCCGGCCGTGGCTCTGGAGCACGCGCATGCCCGCGCGTTTCGGAGCGAGAGCTCGGAGGTCCGGCTCGGAAACGGGCGCGCCGCTCAGGATGACGAGCCGCGCCGGCGGTCGCTCGCTGCGGAGCGCTACGTCGCAAGCGAGCATGGAGCCCTGCGAAAACCCGCCGAGCACGACGCGCTCGCGCGGCGCGGCGAGCTCGCGCTCGCAAGCGTCGAGAAAGGTTTCGACGAGGGCGCGCGCTTCGGCCATGCCCGGGGGCGGCGGTTCTTTGGCGAGCGCGAGCGCCGCATCGCGACCCTCTTGAACCGCGCGCTGGAGCCGTAGAATGTCGATCATCCACCACGCGCGCGGCGCGTACTCCGGAGGAGACGACGGGTCGAGCACGAGCGGCGCGGCGGGGAATGCGAACCGTACCTCGCGCGGCACGCGCAGCGAGCGCCAGAGCGGGACGAGATCGGTGCCGGGCGCGCCGAAGCCGTGAAACAGGACGAGCAAGGGGCCGTCGCCGCCGCCTTCGCGATCGGGCCCGCCCGCGAGCCTTACTTCGAGTCCGCCGAGGGTGAGCTCTCGCACGTGCGCGAGGGTAGCACTGGTGTACGCTCGGCGTCGTCATGGCCGACGCCCTCGCTCGCGTGAAGGCGCTCGTCGCGGACTCCCGGCGCATCCTGTGCTTTACGGGCGCCGGCGTCTCGACGAACAGCCGTATCCCGGACTATCGCGGTCCGAACGGGCTCTACGTGGACCGCGCCCCCACGTACTTCTCCGACTTCGTCGCGAGCGAGGACGTGCGCATCGATTATTGGACGTTCAAGCTCGAGGGTCACGCGCGTTTCAGCGACGCGCGCCCGAACGCGACGCACCTCGCCATCGTCGAGCTCGAACGCCTCGGACGCCTCGAAGCCGTCGTGACGCAGAACATCGACGGCCTGCACCGCGCGGCGGGTTCGAGCGCCGAGCGCCTCGTCGAGCTCCACGGGACGAACGCGGAAGCCAAGTGCATCGCCTGTGCCGAGCGCGAGCCGATCGCTGCTTGCTTCGAACGATTTCGAGCGACCAACGAGCCGCCGCGCTGCGGAAGCTGCGGCGAGCTCATGCAGCCTGCGGTCGTCATGTTCGGACAGGCGCTCGACCCGGCCACGCTCCGGCGCGCCAACGCCGCGGCGAAGCGCGCCGATTTGGTGCTTGCGCTCGGCTCGTCGCTCACCGTGACGCCTGCGGCGAACGTACCGCTCGTGGCGCTCGAGCGCGACGTGCCGTACGTCGTCGTCAACCGCGGGGCGACACCGCACGACGAGCTCGCGACGCTGAAGCTCGACATGGATGTCGACGACGTGGTTCCACCCGCGGTGCGGGCGGTCGCCGACTCGGTGTGACGCTGCGGCGCCGGCTCGGCGAGCCTACCCGGACCGCAGAACCCGGTGGTTCTCGCCGCCCATTCATGGTTTGCTCCGCCCCGTGAACGGTTCGCGCATCCCGGCGGTCCTCCCGATCGTCGAAACCTTATTTTCGTACTTGAGAGAACACCCGGAAGAGCTCCTGCGCGTGCTGCGAAACGCGCTCGCCCTGCGCTTCGGCGTGCCCATCGCGGGCTTGCGCTGGCTCGCAGGGCGCGTGAAGGGCAAACGCGCGCCGAAGGACGTCGTCATCCAAGCCGTGCCACCGGGAGTGCGCGTGGGGGCGCAGATCGATCTCATGGGTACGGCCGTGCGCGCCTCGGCGATCGTCTTCGTCGAAAGCATTCGCATCGAGCCCGAAACCCTGCGCGTCGAGCTCCGCCTCGCCGAGGTCTCGCTCAAGCTCGTCGACGAGTCGGCCGAAAGCCCGATCGCCGCGCTCTTGAAGTCGGGCGCGCTCGATCTCTCGAAGCCGGGAAATCTTGCGGCGTACATGCCCAAGCGCCCCGCGCTGCTCGTCGAGGCGAAGGACGACCGCATCGTCATCGACCTCATGAAACACCCGAAGTTCGCGAGCGACACGCGCCTCAAACGCGCGCTCGGGCTCGTCGTTCCGCTCGTCACGATCGGCGCGATCGAAACGGATCCGGAGCATCTCGACGTCGCGTTCAGGCCGCTGCCGAAGGGCGTTTCGGAGGTGCTCCGCGGCGTCCGGCGCGCCGTCGGGCGCTGAGGGCGGCCTTGAGCGCCAACGTCGTCGCCGTTGCGAATTATCACTGCGAGGTCGGCGAGAACCCGCTTTGGGACGAGCGTACGGGGCGCATCCACTGGGTCGATATCGATACCGGGCGGATGTTTCGCGCCGAGCACGCGACGCTCGAGCACGAGTGCTTCTACCGCGGGCCGACCGTGGGGGGCTTCACGTTCCAGGACGACGGCGCGCTGCTCCTGTTCGAGGCGGATCGCATCGCCGTCCTCGAGAACGGGGTGCGGCGCGTGCTCAAAGAGGGCATCGACTCCGACATGACGCGCTTCAACGACGTCATCGCCGATCCCGAGGGACGCGTGTATGCGGGCACGATCGGCAGGTCCCTTCGGAGCGGCGGACTCTATCGCATCGATCGCGATCTCACGGTGACGTGCCTCTGGAAAGACACCGGCTGCGCCAACGGCATGGGGTTCACGGCCGACCTCCGGCGCTTCTACTGGACGTGCAGCACGACGCGCCGAATCTTCGTCTCCGACTACGAACGCGAGAGCGGCGCGCTCGGCAATCGTCGCGTTTTTTACACGGCGCCAGAAGCCGAGGGAACGCCCGATGGGCTCACGCTCGACGTGCGCGATCACGTCTACACGGCGCGCTGGGGCGGGAGCAGGGTGCTCGAAATGAGCGGAGCCGGCGACATCGTCGGAAGCATCGAGCTTCCCGTGACGCGAGTGTCGTCCGCGTGCTTCGGTGGGCCGATGCTCGACACGCTCTACGTCACCACGGCAGGCGGTCGCGAAGGCGCGACGACGCCGGACGGCACGCTCTACCGCGTCGAGCTCGCGACCCGAGGCCGGCCGGAGTTCCGCTCGCGCATCGGCCTTTGAGCGGCCGCGGGCCCGACGCGACGTTGCCCGCTACGCGTGGGCGCCGGTGCGCGTCGAGGGTTGTTCCCCGGACGCTTCGGGGACTCCGAACGTCGGCTCGAGGCCCTTGATGTGGCCCTTCGGCTCGGGCTTTCCGGCGAGCCACGCTTTGAGGCGCGCGACGCTGAAAGGGCGCGAGTAGGCGAAGAGGACGAGGAGCGCGAGCGCGTAGAAGAGCCACGACTGCGCGTTGTACTTGTCGTCGACCCAGTAATAGTTCTCGAGCAAGAGCTGACTCGCTCCGCTGGTGACGAGAAGGGCGGGGCCGAGCTGTGGCCGTTGCAGCACGAGCGCCGCGGCCACCATGAAGTACGAGTAGTAATAGCAGGTGAGGTTCGTGAGGCTCATCACGAGGGCGGGCCCGACGGCCATGCCGACCCATAGGAGCTTCGTCCGGCGGAGCGCCCATGCCGTCCAGAGGAAGACGAACGCAACGATGCCGATGAAGACGGGCTTCATCGCCTTGAAGCGGTCGAGTCGCCCCTGCTTCCAACCGGCGAACGGGTCGTCCATGTTGTCGTCGCGGGTGAACCGCATGCGACCGTCCCAGTTGTGCTCGATCATGGTCTCGAGCCCCATGGTGTTCGTGAGCGGCGTCTTCGAATGGGTCTTCAGCGTGTGCTCGTAGAACTCCTTGTACGAGTCGGCACCCGCCACCATGATGCTCGCCGGCACGAGCGTGCCGAGAGCGACGAGGCATCCGCCGATGAAGCGCTGGTGGTCCGGGTGGAGCCAGCCGAGCACGTTGTTCGGCTTGAACTTGCCCAACCGGTAGTCGCGCACTCGCCGGAAGATCTCGAACGCGACCATGATCGCGATGCCCCCGATGAGGAGGCCCGGGAAGATACGTAAGAGCGCCGACCACGTGAGGGCGAGGCCGGCGAGCAGGAACATGCGCTTGCGCATCAGGCAGAGCGACGCGATGAGGAGGAAGATCCAATCCATTCGCAAGAACGCGCCGCCCGTCCAATAGAAGTTCGCCGGCGCATTGCAGCCCCAGAAGATCGTCGCCACGGCCATGGCGCGCCAGCCGAATGCCCAGCCGAACATCACGACGCAGCCGACGTGGAAGAAGATGTCGATGAACGCGAGCGCCTTGAAATAACCGTCGCTCGCCGGGCCGAAGCTCCCGAAGAACTTGCCGGTCATCGTCCAGACCGGCGGCGGGTTGTAGCCGTGGTCCTTCTGCATACCCTCCCAGTAGCTACCGGCGGCCGAGTGATAGAACCAATCGACGTCTTTCTTGAAAGCCTCCCAGCGGTCCGGCGCGAAGTGTTTCTTGCACTGGTCGGGATCGCTGACGATGTACGTCGATTCGACCGGCTTGATGAGATTGACGCGGAGGTCGCGAACCTCCCGCTTTCGGATCTGATCGCCGCGGCCAAGCTCGATTTCGGCGATCATCGAGCACTCGTACAGGCGGACGTAGCCGACTTCCTTCGAGTATTTCGAGCCTAAGTAGTAATGATAGAACTCGTGGCGGTGGTAGTACTCGACGTAACGGACGTTCGGGTTGAAGAAGTCGAAGTAGACGAGGAACGCGAGCGCCGTCATCACGTAGGCGATGCGTTTCTTCGTGCGCATCGAGATCTTCTCGCGCAGCCTTCGCGCGCGGATCTCGTAGATGAGGAAGAAGGCGCCCAGCATCGTGAGCGACAGCCGCACCACGAGGGTGAACCAGTCCCAGCTGTTCTTTTCGAACCAGCTCCCCTGCCAGGGCTCGTAAAGGAAGAAATCGTCGGCCGCAGAGAGCCAGCTCTGGGAGGACACCGCGAGAGCTGTAACGTGCTCGATCATCGGGAAGGGCTCCTAAGGGCTCGGCGAGCGTTCTTTCCCACCGAGCGCGGCGATCTCTCTAGCAGAACCCTCGAAAACTCAAATGAAAACGAGCCGGGTGGAACGCTTTCCACCCGGCTCGTCGAGTTACCCCATCACACCCGAAGGTCGAGGGGCGTAGAGCCGTCTGACGGCGCGCTCATGCGCGCGCGGTCGCATGCCCTACGGGGTCACCTCCGGGTAAGGGGTACAACTACTCATCATTGTGCACTGTCCTCCTCCGGCCTTGGCCGGAACACCCCGGGCGGCTGGCCCGCGGGAGGCGCCTGCGTCGGGCATGAACCTCGAATCGCGGCCGCCGGGCATTGGGGTGCTTCCAGAAAGAAGCCGATCGAACCGGCTTCGACCCTTGTGCAGCTTCAGGGGTAACCCCCCGACGAACTAGCCCGGGAACCGAAGCTCCATGCTGCACGTTGGTTCAGAGATAGCACGGGCCAACGGGCCGTGCCTAGCTCGTCTTAACCAAGGCGCGGCAGGCCTATTCCGGGGCTCCTCCCCGCCTCGTTCCCGTCAGATCGTACGTGATGGAGCAGGGGAGGCCGGCCACCCCGCCGGGGGAGCCGATGAAGCCCTCGCAATCCGAGCCTTCGACGGCGGAGTACCCGAAGGTCAGGCTCGCGTCGAAGGTCTCGACATCGAGAGAGTCGCTGCTGAGCTTGCCCGTGGCGGCGTCGGCGCGGCTCACGACGCAAGCCGAGCGGCCGCGTCCCGCGGGAATGACCTCACCCTCGACGCGCGTCGTAAACGAAAAGCTCACGCCGTCGGGAGCGATACCGCCCGGGATCACTTCGCGCCCGTTGATCCAGTAGAGGTCCTCGTGGAAGCGCGAGAGCTTCACGTCGAAGGTCCAGCGTTCGCTCGAGCCGAGCGCGCCTTCGCCGCAGCTCGAATCCGCGAGCGTGCCCTTCACGGCGTACGTCCCGAGCAGGTCGCCGGGGATCTTCGCGTCGTCGACCTTGCCGAAGTTCAGGCAACCGGCCGACGCGAACGCAGCGCAGACGACGAGAGCTCGCACGCGCACTTCGCTAACAGCGCGCGTCTCCTCCGGCCAAATGTTCGGCTAAGCGGTGGCGTCGGGACGGCTCGCCGACGGCGCAGCGGCCGGCTTCGAGGCCTTGCGCTCGAGCGCCTGCTCGAGGCCGATGCGGATGCGCTTGCGCTTCTTCAGGCGCTTTCCCTTGAGCGGCGAGGCGAGCCACTCGTGGCGGCGCCGGACGTTCCATACTGATCGGTTCATGGGCGGCCGGCTAATTAGCCGACCCTGAGCAGACGTGCAAGCGCGCGGGCGGGACCAGGCTAAACTGGGCGCCTTCCATGCACGTGACGATGGTCAAAAAGGTGCTTCTCGACGGCAGCGCCTGCAAAAAATGCGACCAGGCCGAGGAGCTCTTCAAGCGCCGGGGGCTCTGGGAAAAAATCGACGAGGTCGTTTTCGCGAGGGAGTCGGAGCCCGACTCGCCGGGCATGCGTCTCGCCGAGAAGCACCGAGTCGAGCTCGCGCCGTTCTTCATCGTGAACGACGGCGCCGGCGAGAAAGTCTACACGAGCGCCGTCGAGCTCATGCGCGAGAAGCTTGCGCCGAGGAACGGCGCTCACGCGACGCCACCCGCCGCGGCGGCCGGCGAGGCTACGACGGAGGAAGAGATCGCGGAGCTCAACCGCCGCTTCGAGAAAGCCGAGCCGATCGAGATGGTCGACTGGCTGCTCGGACGATTCGGCGAGCGCGCGACGATTGCGTTCAGCGGCGCGGAAGACGTGTCGCTCATCGAGCTCGCGACGCAGACGAAGAAGCCGTTCACCGTGACGACGCTCGACACGGGCCGTTTGCATCCGGAGACGTATCGCTTCATCGACAAGGTGCGCGCGCATTACGGCGTCGCCATTCGCGTGGTCTCGCCCGATCGCGTCGCGCTCGAAGAGCTCGTCCGGAAGAAGGGGCTCTTCAGTTTCTACGAAGACGGCCACGGCGAATGCTGCGGCATCCGCAAGGTCGAGCCCCTCGGGCGCGCCCTCGGGGCGATGCGCGGCTGGATCACGGGCCAGCGTCGCGATCAGAGTCCGACGCGCACCGACGTGCGCCACTTCGAACTCGATCGCGCGCACGCTGGCGCACAAGGCCCCCTCATCAAGCTGAATCCGCTCGCGGCGTGGT
>DASUTR010000842.1:0-27025 GCA_036374535.1 Polyangiaceae bacterium | reverse complement strand
CTGCCGCCCGTGACCTGGCTCGAAGGATCCACCGCCAGCACTGCGAGCGAGCGGCCCGAGTCCAGCGCGTGTCGGCCGAGCACGTCGATGAGCGTGCTCTTGCCCACGCCGGGCGCGCCGCTCACGGCGACTCGCAGCGATTCCTTCGCGGGCGGCAAGACGATTTCGAGGAGCGACTCGGCGAGTCCGCGATCCTCGGCGCGCTCGCTTTCGACGAGCGTAATGGCGCGCGCGAGTTCGAGCCGGTCGCCCGCCGCGAGGCCGCGCGCGAGCCGCTCGACGTCGCGACGCGGGTCAACCATGCGCTTCCGGAGCGAGCGCGCCGACGAGCTCGAGCAGGCGACGAGCGATCGCCGCGACGGGCGTTCCCGGTCCGAACACCGCGGCGACGCCGGCCGACTCGAGCGCCGCGTGATCTTCGGGCGGGACGATGCCGCCGCAGACGACCTTCACGTCTCCGGCGCCCGCCGCGCGGAGCGCGGCGACGAGCTCCGGAACGAGCACGCGGTGTCCTCCCGCCTGCGTCGAGATGCCGACGACGTGAACGTCGTTCTCGACTGCCTGGCGCGCGACCTCTTCGGGGGTCGAGAACAGCGGGCCCACGTCGACGTCGAAGCCGAGGTCGGCGAGCGCCGAGGCGATCACCTTCTGGCCGCGATCGTGGCCGTCCTGGCCGAGCTTCGCGACGAGGATACGCGGTCGCCGGCCCTCTCTGCTCGCGAACGCTTGCGCGGCCGCGGCGAGGCTCGACCAATCCGCGTCGCCTTCGAAGTAACCGCCGTAGACGCCGCCCATGGCGCTCCCCTTAGCTTCGTAGCGCCCGAAGATTTCGGCAAGCGCTTCGCTGATTTCGCCGACCGTCGCGCGGCTGCGCACAGCCTCGATCGCGAGCTCGAGCAGGTTCTTCGAGCTTTCCGCGCCTTCCCGCAGCGCGGCGAGCGAGGCCGCGACGCGGGCCGGATCCCGGTTTTTCTTGAGCTCCGCGAGGCGCGCGAGCTGCATTTCTCGCACGGCGCCCGTGTCGACGAAGCGCGCGTCGATCGCCGTCTCGCGTTCCGGACGAAACGCGTTCACGCCGACCACCTTGTCGAGCCCGCGGTCGATGCGCGCTTGGCGGCGCGCCGCGGCGGCTTCGATGCGGCGGCGCGGCAAGCCCGACTCGATGGCGCGCGCCATGCCACCTCGACCCTCGACCTCGGCGAGCACGGCGCGGGCCCGGGCGGCGAGCTCGCGCGTGAGGCTCTCGACGAAGAACGAGCCGCCGAGGGGATCGACCACGTGCGTGACACCCGTTTCGTGGGCGAGGACGAGCTGAGTATTGCGAGCGAGCCGGGCCGCTGCGTCCGACGGAAGCGCGACGGCTTCGTCGTACGCGTTCGTGTGCAGGCTCTGCGTTCCCCCGAGCACGGCGGCGAGCGCTTCGATCGTCGTGCGGACGACGTTGTTGAGCGGCTCTTGCGGATACAGGCTCACCCCCGACGTCTGGCAGTGCGTGCGGAGCTCGAGCGAGCGCGGATCGCCCGGCGAAAACCGCTCCTTCACGAGCGTCGCCCAGAGCAGGCGCGCGGCGCGGAGCTTCGCAATCTCGACGAAGAAGCTCATGCCGATGCCGAAGAAAAACGAAAGACGCGGCGCGAAGGCGTCGATCGAGAGACCGCGCGCGAGCGCCGCTTCGACGTAGGCGAGACCGTCGGCGAGCGTGTAGCCGAGCTCGAGGTCGGCCGTCGCGCCCGCTTCCTGCATGTGATAGCCGGAGATCGAAATCGAGTTGAAGCGGGGGGCGACGCGGGAAAGGTGCTCGATGACGTCGGCGACGATGCGCATCGACGGCTCCGGCGGATACACGAACGTGTTCCGCACCAAGAACTCTTTCAAAATGTCGTTCTGAATCGTACCGGAGAGCTTCGCCGCGGGAACGCCGCGCTCCTCGGCGGCGACGACGAACGCCGCGAGCACGGGCAACACCGCGCCGTTCATCGTCATCGACACGCTCACCCGATCGAGCGGAATCCCCTCGAACAGGCGCAGCATGTCCTCCACGGAATCGACGGCGACACCCGCCTTGCCTACGTCGCCCCGCACGCGCTCGTTGTCGCTGTCGTAGCCGCGGTGCGTCGCGAGATCGAACGCCACGCTCAGGCCGGTTTGTCCCTCGGCGAGCGCACGCAAGAAGAACGCGTTCGTCTCCTCGGCCGTCGAAAACCCGGCGTATTGCCGGATGGTCCACGGGCGATTCGCATACATCGTGGCGCGGACGCCCCGCACGTACGGAAACTCCCCGGGCAGGCTGTCGAGCCAATCGACGCCGGCGAGATCGTCGGGAAGGTAGAGCGGACCCACGCGCACGTCCTCCGGCAGGTCCGTGGCGAGCGACTCCGGCTCCTTGCCGCCGAGCTCGCGCCGCACGAGCTCTCGGTAGGCCGACCGCGGGTCAGCGTCGCGGGTCATCCGAGGTCCTCACGCCACGCCGCCCCGCTTCTTCGAGACGACGATCGTCTCGAGCGCGCGTCCCGCCGCCCGGCAGAGCTCGTCCACGCGCCGCGTTCCTTCCACGCTGCCGCCGAGAGCGCGCCCGAGCGTGACCAGGACGACCAGGCTCGGACGCGCCGAGATGCTCACCTGGGTCACGTAGACTTCGCCCTCCGCGTCGCTGCCGAGCACCTCGCGGATGGCGCCGTGCGTCGCCGTGAGCGGCAGCGTGCCGAAATAGTAGCCCTGACGAACCGCCGTTTCGGCGACGCTCGGAACGCCGGCGGCGAGGCGGATGCGGCGCACGCTCCGAGCGTCGAATTCGGGGCTGCCCGCGCGGCCCTCGTACGCCTGCCCGCGCACCGCCAGGACCAGCACCTTTGCCGGCGCGAGCGCGGCGACGAGCGCCGTCACGACCTCGTCCGGGTTCTGCGCCTTCCCGAGCTCTTCGATGCTCGCTTCGACGCCCGGGAGCTCGGGAGACTCGGGGGCAAGGAGGGGAGCGAAGGGCGGCGGCGGGATGGGGGCGGTGTTGCGCGGCTTCGAGCGCGTCAGGTTGAGCACCGGCTCGTCGTCGGCCGCGTACGCGTCGGGGTCGTAACCGGCGGCGTCGGCCTCGTTCCGGGACGGCGGCGGGCGCCGGACGAGCGGAAGCGGCAGGCCGCTCGGAGACCGCGGGCTCGCGGAGCTCTGTTGGAGCGCCGCCGCGAAGGTGTCGAAGCGCGCCCAAAGCAGCCGAACCGGGGCATCGAGATGGTGTTCGAGCTCGCGGGCGACGTGGGGATCGAGCGGATCGAGAACAGCTACGTCGATGCGCCCCGAGCTCGGATCACGGCGCACCGGGAGCACGCCGAGCCGCTCGCACATGCCGTCGGGAAGGGACGCCACGAGCTCGGTCTGCGGCCGCACGAGCTCGAGCGACGGGACTTCGGCGCGGATGAGCTCGCGCGCCACGAGCTCGAGCAGCTCGGGCTTGGTGGCGGCGAGCGCCGCGGGCAGATTCGTGCGCCGCGCGACGGCTTCGGAGAGGGCGCGTTCGACCTCGGCCAGCGGCACCCCGCCTCGAACCAGGAGTTTCGCGAGCTCGGCCGACACCTACCGAGCGTAGCGCCTTCAACGCCTGAATTGGAAGACGACCTCGGTTTGCCGCACGAGGCCGAGCTCGTCGCGCGCCGCGCGCTCGACGTACGCCGGGTCTTCCTTGATCCGCCGCACCTCGGCGCGCAGGCGCTCTATCTCGCGCGAAAGACGCGCCGCGTCTTCATCGGCGCGCCGTCGCTCTTCCCGAAGCGCGTCGAGCCGCGCGAGACCCCCTCGCGAGAACGCCATCGCGGGGACCGAAACCGCCGCGGTGAGGATGACCACCACCGGCAAAATGCGCTTGGCGACGAAGGGGAGTGACGAGGACACGAGCCGAGTTCGAGGCTCTCACGGGCGTGGCGCGCGGGCCAAACGAGCGGCGCCGAGCCTACCGCCGGAATGGGGCTGTATGCCGCGCAGATGGCCGGCGATCCCGGTATTTTGAGTGAAAATAGTGCGTCAACGGGTAGTGCAGCCGGGCTATCGTCGGCCCCCTCGAAACAATGGCCGGCCCCTGGGTCGGAGCTCGGAGCCTGAAGCGATGATCGAGAAGGACTTGTTGCGCGCGGAGCTCGAGCGGCTGTTCGAGCTCGAGGAGCTCCTGCACCTTTCCAAGAATCTGCTCGGGTTCGAGCCCGACTCGCTCGGCGGCACGGAGACCAAGGCGTCGTTCGCGGGCGCGCTCGCCGCCTATTGCGAGCGCGAGGACGCCGTCGAAGCGCTCTGCGACGCCATGCTCGCGCTCCGGCTCGACGTGCACCCCGATCTCGTCGAGCTCAGAACGAGCGGCTTGAAGAAGGACGAGCCGCTCGCGGTCGGCTCGTCCTTCGGTCCGTTCGTCGTCGCGCGCGAGCTCGGCGAGGGCCGCTCGGCGATGGCGTACGCAGCGACGCGTGACGGTCGCGAGTACCGCTTGCGCGTCTTGCGTCACGAGGCTTCGCGGGACCGGCGCGGCCTTCATCGCTTCCTCACTCTGAATCGCCTGGTGGCCGAGATCGAGCACGAGTTCTTGCCGCGCGGCATCGAGGCGGGCAGGCTCGACGATCGCTACTACGTCGCGCACGAGCTCGTCGACGGCGAGACGCTCGCGGCGCGCGTCGCGCGCACCGGCCCGCTTCACATCACCGACGCCCGCCCGCTGCTGCGCGCGGTGCTCGAAGCGCTCGGCGCTCTGCACGAGCGAAGGCTCGCCCACGGCGATCTCCGGCTCGAGAACGTGGTCGCGCTGCGCACGGCGGAAGGCGCGCTCCGAGTCGTCCTGCTCGATGCGGGCTCCGATCGGCTGCGCGCGCGGCCGCGCGTCCTGAACGGCAGGAACGAGCTCTTCTCCACGGCGGCATCGCCGAAGACGGCGGCGCCCGAACAGATCCGCGGCATCGGCTCGGATCCGAAGAGCGACGTTTACTCGTTCGGTGCGATGGCGTTCGAGCTACTCACGGGCAAGCCGCCGTTCGGCGAAAACGCGCTCGAGTCGGCGTTCGGTCACCTCACGCGCGAGCCTCCGCGCGCGAGCAGTGTCGCGCCGCGCGGCTTCGTCCCGCCGGAAATCGACGACATTCTGCTCAAGCTTCTCGACAAAGAGCCGTCGGCGCGCCCCGCCGACGCGCAGGCGGTGCTGACGCTCCTCGATGTCGCCCAGTACGCCCCGAGCATCCTGCCGCCGATGTCCGCCGACGAGGTCGAGGGGCTCGTCGAGCGCCTGAAGAACGAGCCCGCCAACGAGTCGTGCGCGATGCAGCTCGAGTCCGCGGCGGAAGGCGCTCCCGAGCGCATCGCCGCCGCGTTCGTCGAAGCGGCGGCCGCCGTGCCCGCGGAGCAGCTCGACACGAAGAAAGCGCTGATGTTCCGCGCGGGGCGCATCTTGAGCGCTCGCAAGGAGACACTCGGACGGGCCGAGGAGCTGTACAAGGAGCTCGTCGCGCTCGACCCCGGAGACCGCGTGGCGTTCGGGAGCTTGCAGGACGCTCGGCGAAGGCTCGGCAAGTTCGAAGAGCTCGTCGAGATGCTGCTCGAACGCAGCGAACGCGCCGAGAGCAAGAGCGAGCGCGCTCGCTTGCTCGCGGAGATCGGTCGAATCTACCTTCACGAGACGCGCGACATGGATCAAGCGCTCGTCGCGTTCACGCAGGCGTTCTGCGAGGATCCGGGCCAGGCGACCATCGCGACCGAGATCGAGCGGCTCGCGGGCACGCGTGCCGAAGCGTGGAGCGACGTGCTCGGCAGCATGACCGAGGCCGCCCAGGGAGAGGGCGTGCCGCAGGAGGTGAAGACCGCCCTGTGGCTCACCGCGGCGCGGTTCTACGAGAGCAAACTGCGCCGGCCCGACCTCGCCCTACCCTGCTTGCAGAGCGTGATCGCGGTCGACCCGGCGAACGATGCCGCGCTCGACGGCATGGCGAAGATCTATCGCAAGGCCCAGCAGTGGACGGAGCTCGGCGGCATCCTCGTGAGCCGCGCCGACGCGTCGGCGAGCCCCGCCCGAGCGCGCGATCTGCGCGCGGAAGCCGCCGACATCCTGGAGACGTACCTCGGCGACGGAGCTGGAGCGCGCGCCATGGTCGAGCAGATCCTCGCCGACGATCCGTTGCACGAGCAGGCGAACGATCAGCTCGCCCGCCTGTGCGAGCGCTCCGGCGACCACGCCGGGCTCGTGAAGGTGCTCGAACGCCGCGCGACGGCGCTTCGAGGAGACGAGCGCCTGCGCGTGCTCTGCCGCATCGCCGAGCTCCAGGAGCTCAACCTGAACGACGACACCGGCGCGCAGAAGCGCTACGAAGCGGTCCTCGACCTCGACTCGAAGAACACGGACGCACTGCGCGGCCTCGACCGGTTGTTCAGCAAGTCCGGACGCTTCCAGGATCTGCTCTCGAACCTCAACCGCCAGATCGAAGCCGCCGCGACGCCGCGCCAGAAGGTCGCGCTGTTCGAGCGTTCCGCGGCCATTCACGAAGAGGAGTTCTTGAATCACGAGAAGGCCGCAGAAGCCCGCGAGCAGATGCTCGTGATCGATCCGGCGAGCGAAAGCGCCATCAGCGGCCTCATCCGCAACTACAAGGCGCTCGGCCGCTGGGAAGACGTGGCAAGCCTCCTCGACAAGCAGGCGAAGCTCGTCGCCGAGGCGCCGCGCCGTCTCGCGGTGCTGCTCCAGCTCGGCAAGGTCCTCACCGAGCACCTGGCGTCGCCCGACCGCGCCATCGAAGCGTACGAGGCGGCGGTCGGCATCGATCCACAGCACCCCCAGGCGCTCGAGGCCGTCGCGCGCCTGCGTGAGTCCGCGGGCGACGCCGACGCCGCCCTCTCGGCCATCGACGCGCTCGCCTCCAAGGCGTCGACGCCCGAAGCGAAGGCCGAGCACCACGTGCGCGCCGCCAAACTCCTCGAGTCGCGCGGCGACCGCGATGCCGCCATCGACCGTTACAAACAAGCGCTCGACGCGAATCCGAACGACCGCACCGCGTCCGCCGCGTTGCGCGAAGGCTACGTCGCGCGCGGCGACGTGAACGCCGCGGTCCAGCTGCTCGAGCGCGAGCTCGAGACGACCGAAGGCGAACGCGCCAAGGCGAAGATCGCCGGACAAATCGCCATGCTGTACCGGCAGAAGCTCCGCGACGATCGCCGCGCGGAAGAAGCCGCCAAGCGCGCGAACAAGCTCGATCCGACGAATCCTGAAGCGCTCGTCATCCTGGGCGACCTCGCGTTCGAGGCCAAGCGCTACCTCGAGGCGAGCAAACACTACGAGCTCATCGCCGAACGCGCCGAGGCGTTCGAAAAGGCAGAGGCGACACGGCTCCTCGTTCGCTACGTGGACGCGCTCGCCCAGTCGGGCTCGACCGAGCAGGCGCTCGCGCCGATGGACACGCTGTTTCGCCTCGCTCCCGACGATCCCGCGGCGCTCGAACGCGTGGCGCAGGTCACTTACGAGCACGGCTCGCCCGTGCGCGCGGCCGAGCTCTACGGAAACCTCCTGAACCGTTTCTCGAGCGCGCTCGACAGCGAGCGGCGCTATACCGCGTTCTTCCGGCGCGGCGACGCCCTCTTGAAATCGGGCGAGCCGAAGGCCGCCATCGAGCCGCTCGAAGAGGCCGCGGACCTCGATTCGCAGAGCACGGAGGCGCTTTCGGCGCTGGCGCAGGCCTACACCGCGCTCGAACGTTGGGAAGACACCGTGCGCGTGAAGACGCGCCACCTCGACATCGCGAGCGGCGAGGAACGCGTCCAGCTCCTCATCGACATCGGCGACATCGCCGCGCAGAAGCTCAACGATCGAACCCAAGCCGCGAAGAGCTTCGTCGCCGCCCTCGACGAACACCCCGACGATCGCCGGCTCCTGACGAAGCTGATGCAGCTCTACAGCGAGGAGAAAGACTGGAACAAGCTCGTCGATGTCGTGCTCAGGCTCGCCGATTTCGTGGAAGACCCGAAGCAGCGCGTGAAGTACCTGCACACGGCCGCGATCGTCACGGCGCGCCAGATCGGCGACGTCGGCCGCGCGCTCGACTTCTACGATCAGGTGCTCGCGCTGGATCCCGGCTTCGAGCGCGCGCTTTCCGAAGCCATCGAGCTCCGTTCGAGCCAGAACGACCACGCGGGCGTCGAAGCGCTGGTGCAGCGGCAGCTCGAATCGGCGACCAAAAACGACGATCAACCGGCGATGCTCGCCGCGTTCGCCGCCCTCGGGGAGCTCTACGAGCACAAGCTCGGCTGGCTCGACAAGGCCATCGACGCTTACGAAGCCGCCCAGACCCTCGATCCCGAGAATCGCGAGCGCGCCGAGAAGCTCTCGACGCTCTACGCCACCGACCCGGAGCGATACCTCGACAAGGCGGTCGCCACGCAGGCCGTGCTCCTCAAGCAGAACCCCTTCCGCCACGAGTCTTACAAGACGCTCCGGCGGCTCTACACCGAAACGCGGCGCGCCGACGCGGCGTGGTGCTTGTGTCAGGCCCTCACCGTGCTGAAGCTCGCCGAACCCGACGAGGAACGCTTCTACAAGCGCATGCGCTCCGAGACGGCGGCGGCTGCGCAGGCCGTACTCGGCGACGACGATTGGTTCGCCATGCTCATGCACGGCGACGCCGATCCGCTGCTCACCGCCGTCTTCGCGCTGATCGAGCCGGCCGTCGTCGCCAAGCGCTGCCAAACGTTCGAAGAGCTCGGCTTCGATCCGCGTCGCGCCATCGACGTGACGACGCACCCGGCGCCCGTCTGCCAGAACCTCTACTACGCGGGCGGCGTGCTCGGCATCCCGCTGCCACCCATCTTCGAAAGCCCGAGTGATCCGGGAGGCCTCGCGTTCGTCTTTTCGCGCGAACCGTCACTCAGCGTCGGAGCGACGGGCCTGCGGCACGACGTCCCGCTGCGCCCCGCGGCGTTCATCGCCGGCAGGCAGCTCGCGTACCTGCGTCCGGGTAGCTACATCCGCCACGTGCTCGCTTCCGGCACGGCGCTGAAATCCTGGCTATTTGCCGCGATCAAGCTCACGGCGCCGCACTTTCCGGTCGCGAACGAGCTCGCGGGCGCCGTCGCGGAAGCCATGCAGGCGCTCGACGCCGGCATCCAGGGTCAGGCGCGCGATCAGCTCACGCGCGTCGTCGCAAAGCTCATCCAGTCGGGCACGGCGCTCGACCTCAAGCGCTGGGTCGGCGGCATCGACCTCACCGCCGATCGTGCGGGGTTCTTGCTCGCTCACGATCTCGAGACGGCCGTCGCCGTCATTCGTGCCTCGGACGAGTCGTCGAGCGGCGTCTCGGCGCAGGATCGAGTCCAAGAGCTCGTGCTCTTCAGCGTGAGCGAGCCGTACTTCCAGCTCCGCCAGCACCTCGGAATTTCCGTCGACTCCTGAGCTTACCTGCTGCCGTGACTCCGCGTCACCTCGACGCCGTGAGGAGCGCGAGCCGGTACGGGAGCTCGAAGTACTCGGCGTTTCGCGCCGCGGGGTCGACGCCCTGGTACACGAAACGTAGATTTTTCGGGTCGATCGTCAGCGTTTCGTCGTAGCCGTCGCGCACGAGCTCGCCGTGACTCACGTCGAGCGTCCAGGCGCCGCCCGGCGCGAACGCGACGTTCTTCGCTCCCGCGAACGGATTGTCCCAGGTGTCGGCGAGAGGCTTCCACGCGCCGTCGAGCGCGTCGGCGACGAACGAACGGAAGTAGCGCGTCCCACCGGGACCGATCGCTTCGACGAGCGTCAAGAATCGCCGTTCGCCCTTCACGCGATAGGTCGCGCTGGCTTCGTACAGGGCCTCCTTCGTATCGTGCAGGGCGAGCACCGGCTCCGAGAAGCCTTCCGGAAAACGCGTGATGTCCGTCTCGCTCCGATAGAAGGCGCCTCCGTCGTTCGTGAAGAACAAAAAGCAGCGCGGCTCGTCGCAGATCACCCAGAAATCGAGCCAATTCCCGCCGCCCGCGTCATTCGCTACCGCGGCGGGGACGCCCCGGAAGAAGTCTCGCGGCTCGCTCCACGAGTCGGGCTTCGTGAGATCGTCGCTCGTCGAGTACTGCGGCTGCCCCGACTGGAAAACCAGATACCACTTTCGTTCCGGGCGGAAGAAGAACACCTGCGGCGCGCAGTGGTACCCGCGAAGTGCCGGCTGATCACCGAGATGTACGGGTCGCGCGCTCGCGGCGGCCTCGAAGCTCTCGAAGCTCGTGTAAAGCATGCTCCAGCCGTTCTTCTTGCCGGCCGTCGTGGCGAAGAGGTGAAAGCGGCCGTCGAAGTGGACGAGCGACGGGTCTTTCACCGCATGGAAAAGGTGGGCTTCGTCGGCGGGCGGGCTCACGAGCGGGCCGGTCGAGCTCCAGCGAAACGTCCGCGGCAGACTCGACGTCGCGTCGCGGTGCGGCTCGGAGCGCGCCGGCTCGGGTCGTCTCGGCCCGCAGCCGGCGAGGAGCGCCATGGCGACGAGCGACGCACCACGGAGCGTCATCGGAACGGGTCCTCAGTCTTTGGCGGCGGCTGCGGGCTTTTTCCCGCTCGCGCCACCGGACGGCAGGAAGTGCGGCTTGTCGAGGGAGCCCGTGACACGCCACGCGTAGAAACCGTCGGGCCGCTTCGCCGCGCGGTTCTTGCGATCCAGATCGAACGCGCCGGAGGGACCGAACAGCGCGCGGGTCATGTCGTCCTTGTTCGTGTACCGGTCGGTAAATTTGAACTCCGAGTTCAGCTGCAGCACGCTCTGACCCGGTTGGTCGCGCAGGCGGATCGTGCCTTCGGCGCCGAGCTCGAGATCGGGACCCGAACCCGAGAACTGCGTGATCTTCACGGTGCCGCTCTTCACCTCGGCCTCGAGCGCGAGCGTGCCGGCGTCGAGCTTCGGCAGCGCGATGATATCGCGAATCTTCGCCTTGCCGTCGCCCACGCTGAGCCCCGTCACCTTGAGCGAGATCTTCCCCTCGGCCTTGCTGAGCCGCGCTTCCGGAGCGGATAGCTCGATGGTCCCGGAGATCGCGCCCGTCACGGGCAAGCCGATCAATCCCGCGAGCATCGGCGTTTGGCCGAAATCGAGGGCGTCGATCTCGAGCTCGACGACGCGCTCCGCGTCCGAGTCGGACACGCTTCCGTCCAAGCTGCCGCCGAAGGCATCCGCACCGAACGAAACCGAGCGCCGTCCGATCAGCAGGGACAACACCGAAATGCGCGCGTGCGCGCTCTCGACGGTCGTCACCGTGGGTTTGCCCTTGCCCTGCGCGGGCGTGACGAGGCGCAACCCCTCGGCCTCGATGCCCGAGAGCCAATAGGACGAAAGCTCGTCGAGCTCGAGACGCATCGCGTCCGGACCCGTCTGTCGAGCGTTGAAGTCGCGGACGATGCGCTCTTTCAGGCGATCGTAGGGAAACGTCCAGTAGAAGAAGACGAGCAGCGTGAAGAAGTAGAAGGCGGCGTACCCACCGATGACGAGCGCCTTCTTCAGCCGCGGCGTCATTCTTGCTGCTCCTTCTCGTCGCCGTCCGTCTCGGACTCGGCGCTTCCGCGCGGCGCGGCGCCGCCGTCCCGCGCGGACTTGGCAGCCGCTTTCGGCTCGGCCTTGCGATCGAACGCGCTCACGACGAGATCGACGTCGTAGGAGTCCGGCTCGCTGCCGCGCTTTCGGATGTCGAACTGCGAGATGCGCACGGGGTGTCCCGAATGTTCGATTTTCTCGAGGAATTTCACGAGCTTGATGAGCCCCACCTTACGCAGCGTGATCTTCGTCGAGCGCTCGTCGAAGCGCTTGCCGTGCGGTACGGCCTGGCGGTCCTGACTCTCCGGGATCTCGACGCCCGCCTCCGAGGCGAGCCGCGCCAAGAACGCGGCGAGGGGCGGCGCCGGGCTCGCATAGCGCTGCTCGATGGCCCCCTTGACCGCCTTGGCGCGCTCGACGGTTTCGCGCTCGTCCTCGATGGCCTGAATGGCCGAGCGGATCTCGTCGACCTCGCTCTGCCGCGAGTGCACGAGCGCGCCGACCACCATGGCGATCAAAATGCCGAGCAGGCGGCGTTCGCGCTCCTCGAGTCCGCGCAATCGATCGGAGAGACTCACGGCAAGACTCCCTCTTCAGAGCTCGGCTTCTTCCCGGCCGACTCCGGATCGTTCGCCGCCGTCTTCTTCTTCGCGCCCGCGTCCTCGGGGCACTTCACGTCGAACTCGAGCACGTATTTCTGGCGCGTGCTGTTCACCATTTGCGTGATTTTCCCGATTTTCGCGTCGTTCGTGCAGCGGTGCTTGCTGATCTCGTCCTTGACGAGCGAGGCGTCCGCCGTGGAACCCACGACGCCTTGAATGCGCACGTGTCCGCGCTGCATGTCGAGCTCTTCGATGTCGTGGGTGACGGACGCGGGGATGGCGTTCGAGATCGCGACCATGACATCGAAGGCGTCCATGCGCGGCATCGGATCGCTCTCGGCCTGGTTCTTCGCCTGCGTCAGCATCTCCTGCGCTTCGGCGGGGTCGCTCGTGCCCTCGCCGAACGCGTCGGTCGTCGCCTGCGCGAGATCCGCCGCCGCGACGTCGAGCTCTTTGGAAAGCGCCCGGAGCTCGGCCCAAACGGCGAAAAGGAAGCTCACGAGCACCGCGCCGCCGAGACCGACGAGCAGCGGCGCCCGCTCCTTCACGACGCCGAAGCCGCGCTGGAACGCGAGCTGACCGCGCCGGAGGTCGATGTCGTGCCCGCGGCCGGCCGCCGCTACGGCGAGGGCGATGGCCTTCGCGAAGCGCCCGACCTGAGCGGGCGGCTCGGCGCCCGCCCCTACGCCGCCGAACGAGGGAAATGGACGAACCGGGACGCCGAGCTCGTAAGCGAAATATGCCTCCGCGCCCTCGGCGGCCGCGCCGCCGCCGAGCAGGAAGACCGCCTGCAAATCGTCGCCGTCGAGCGCGTTGTACGCAGCGAGCGTCTGACGGATCTCGGCGGCGAGCGCCGGCGCGCCTTCGGGCAGGGTGCCGACGCCGCGGGACAGCGTCCGCGTGAACACGGGCTCGCCCGAGGCGATCACCGTGATCTCCGTGCGCCGGCCGCCGAGATCGACGAGCCCGAACGGGCCGGGTCCGCGCAAATCGGGCGCGACGACGGCGAGGTTCGCGAGCGTGAGCGAGCCGTGGGCAATGCGATCGGGCTCTCGTCCGAGCGCCGTCTTGACGAGCTCGATGCGCTTTCGGACGTGCTCGACGCGGGCGGCGCTCACGAGCACGGTCACCGGCGCCTTGGCCCCGCTACGCGGCAAGAGCCGGTAACCCCAGACGAGCTCGTCGAGATCGACGGGCACCGCCGCCTCGAGCTCGAACTGCAGCACCTCGTCCATCTGCTTGATCGCGGTTGCCGGCAGCGTGATGCGATGGGTGAACGTCACGTCGCCGTCGATGGCCGCTGCCATTCCGTCCAGGTGCTCGAGCAGCGGCATCGCGCACGCGCGCACCGCCTCTTCGAGCGACGGCATGGAGTCGACCGCCACCTCACGGGTCGCGACGACGGCGAGCTTTCGATAGCCGACTTCGAGCACGGCCGCGCTCACGACCTGCGAACCCACGTCGATGCCGAGGAAGCGTCCCACTAGTCGACCCTCCAGTAGACGAGGTTGCCGCCCGGCGAGGGCTTGAGCGCCGCGTCGATCTGCTGAGCCGTCGTGCCGCTCGGATCGAGCGCCGCCGCGGCGTCCTTGGCGGCGTCGAGGGCGCGCGCGTCCATACCGGGCGGCGGGGCGCCGCGAAAGTCGACGACTGCGTGGATGCGGGTGCGCGTCTCGCGCGTGCCGGCGCGAACGTAGCCGGTCGCGTAGATGCTGAAAACCTTGCTCTCGGTGCTCACGGATTTGAGGAAGTCGTCCTGCGACTTCAGCTGAATGGGTTCGATGCCGAGCATCGTCATGATATCGCCGAACATGCCCTTGCCCTTGAGCGCGTTCGCGAACACCTTGGGCGAGCCGAAGATGGGGGCGCCGGCAGTGAACCCTCGGACCATCGAGAGCGCCATCAAAAACTTCGCGCTTTCGGCGGGGTCCGTGCAGACCGTCGCTTCCGGCGCCCCGTTGTTCTGGCAGACCAGCGTCAGAATGACCTGAGGGTTCGCGGTGTTCACGTTGATGGTGCCCTGACCCCACACGCTCACGACGCGGCGATCCGGATCGTCGGGGTCCGGATCCACGAAGGTCGCCCAGAAGTCCTCGCTCATCCCGCGCACGCGCCGGAGCTCTTCGAGGCTGTCGAGCGCAGCGTTCTTCCGCTCGTAGGGTCGCGTGAGAAGACTATAGAACGAATCCTCGGGAGCGGCCGCTTGCGCGATCTCCGAGCCCACGTCGCAACCCGCCTGATCTTGGTTCGGATCGACGAAGTCCACGATGGCCGAGCAGATCTGCATGCGGTCGGAGAACTGCCCGTCGGCGTCGCGCTGCGAGAACAGCGGGTCGTTCTGCGTGCCCATCATCAGGCCCATGAGCTGCGAAGCCAGGCGTGTTTCCGAGAATGCCTCACCGCGGGCGGCGGCGTTCACGTTGATCTTCGAATCCTCGTCGATGATGCGTACCTCGAACCCGGCTCCCTCCATACCGAGGTTCTTGCCGAGCTTCGTGTCGATCGCCGCGAGCGCCGAGAACGCTTTTTGCCCGTCCTGATCGTTGAATGCGCCGAGCGCCTTGTCGGCGTGAGCCCAGATCGGGATCTGCCCGGGGATCTGCCCGCCGTTCATGAGAGCGAGCAGCGGGCCGATGGCGCCGCGGATGGTCGGTTCGGCGGCGATGATGAGGCGCGACAGGTTCACGGCGCTCTTCGCCGAATATTCGGCGATGAGCTGATCGCGCGCGGCGAGTGCGCTCGCGAAGTCGGCCGAGCTCTCGTCCTGCGCTTCCGTCAGCATGACCGTGAGGATGGTGAGCGCGCCGAGCACGAGAATGAGCGCGACGCCCCGGCGGCGAGCCCGCGGCGAGCGTTTCTGGGGCTGGCTGCTCGTGCTCATTGGATGGCGAAGCTCAACGGTTGCTGGAGCGGAATGGCGACCGTGGTCTCGAACTTCAACGTGCCACGCCCGCGGTCGCTCGTCGTGCGGCTGCCCTGCTTCAAGACCAGCCGGACCCGGACCTGGAGCGGCATGCGATTCGTCTGACCGGTTGCCTGGGTCGTGTCCCAAGTCTCCGTCCAGAGCCCCGTCGTCGGGTCGAGGTACTCGAGCTCGAAGAGGTCGATGTCCGTCGCGAGCACTTCGACGCGACCGCCCTTTCCCGGCTCTTCGTCCGGATATTCGCTCGTGCGCCGAACGAGATCGTAGTTCCCCGGACGGTCCGGATCGTCGGACGCGAAGTACGACACCTCGATCTGGTCGGAAACGTGCGCGCTGCGATCGCGCTGCACGTTCGAGAACGCGTTGAAATCCACGCGGTGCGCGGGGATTCCGACCTTGCCGACGAACGCCGTCTTCTGCACGACGAGAGCGGGGCTGATGGGTACGTGCTGAGAGATGTACGCACTCGAGAGGTCGCGAGCGACGCGCGCCATGGCGACGCGCCCTTCGCGGTAGCGGTCCTGAATCCGCGCGAGCCCGTCGCGGCTCGACTTCATGCTCGAAAAGGCGCCGTAGAGCAGCAGCGTGATGAACGAAAGCACCGTGACCGCCACGACGAGTTCGACCAGCGTGAAGCCGCGGGCGCGCCGGGACGTCACGGGCCGCCGTCCTTCCCCGTGCCGCTGCCGCCGCCGAGAAGGCCGCCGAGCACACCGCCGTCCTCGAGCCCCGCCGCGGCGTTCGGATCGAGCTCGCCCTGACGGGGATCGGTGACGAACTGCGTCACGACGAGCGAGCGCTCCTTGATGCCCTCTTTCCAGCTCACCGTGACGACGATCTTCCGAATGCTCGCCTCGAGCATGGGCTTGAGGCTCGGATAGACGAAGCCCATCACCATCGAGACGAGTCCGTCGGCTCCGGCCGACGCCGAGCCGAGGTTCTCGGCGAGGGACGTGATGTCGGCACCTTCACCGAGCGCGGCCGAACCCTTTTCCTGGATGTCCATCAGCGCGCCGAGCGCGCCCGTGCTCGTCGAATCCACGCTGTCGGCGCTGCCGCCGTCGGCCTCACCCTCGAGGCCGGACGTCTCGGGCAACTCGACGCGTTGGATTTTCCACGAGCAGCGGAAGGTCTCGTCCGGCTCCCCCATACAGCAGTCGCCCTCGCTCTCCTGATCGATGAGCGGGTAACCCTTGGACAGGAGCTCGAGCTCGAGCTCGCTCATGCGGCAGCGGGCGATATTCGTCGCGAGACTCAGTCGCTCCGCGCGCTTGGCGTTCGCGAAGAGCCCCGTCTGCGCGCCCATCAGCACCGTGAGCCCCAGGCCGAGAATGGCGATCGCCATCAGCACCTCGAGCAGGGTGAAGCCGCTCCCGGCGAGGCGCTTCAATTCTCCTCCCTTTCGCCCTGGTCTTCCTCCTTGTCGGTCCTCGCCTTCGGCAGATCGACGCGCCCGCGTTCGACGCGCGTCCGTCCCGTGAGCGCGCTCACGATCACGGTGAGACCGTCCGGCTCGCCGGCGCGGCGGAGCTGGATGTGCGCGCGCTCGGCGACGCCGCCCGGCCAGAAGTAGACGTACGCGCGCCCGCTCGTGGTCGGTTCCTCGTCGTGCTCGGTTTCGACCTGCACGATGTCGATGCCGGCACCGAGCTCGCGCCCCGAAGCGTTGTCGGCGAACGCGGGGATGGGCTGAAACGTCGGCCGCGGCGCCTTCGGCCCTTCGAGGATGCGATCGCTCTCGGCCTTGGCGGCTTGTTCGGCCTGCGTCGCGAGCTCCGCGCCGCCCGCCGGTTTGCCTTTCTCGCGGAGCATGCGCGAGCTCGACGCCTCTTCGAGGGTGACGCGCTCGCCTTCGAGGTCGAGCACGAGGCGCACGGGGCGACCGATGCTGTTCGCCCGCGCGATACCCGTCCGCACTCCGGTCGCGACGAGCGTCGCCGCGCTGCGGAGCCGGCTCGAGCCGAGCATGCCCGACCCGAAGATCGCGGCTCCGGCGAGCAGCCCGATGAGCGCCACGACGATCAACACCTCGATGAGGGTGACGCCACGGGCGCGCGAGCGGGAGCGCAACAGAACCGTCAAGGGGCGGCTTCGCCTCCCGCCGGCGCTGCGGCGCTCTCGGGGATCGTGATGTCGTCCTTCGAACCCTTCTTCTTGTCCGGGCCGTTCGAGAGCACCGTCACGCCGTCCTCCGAGCAGTTCAGCGTGAACGGCTGACCCCACGGATCGTTGGTCGTTTGCCCGGGGTCGAGGAGCTTCTCTTGGACGAGCTGGCTCATCGTCGGGCAGTTCGTCTCGTTGTTCGTCGCCTGCCACTGCGACACCGCCTGACGCATGATGCGCGCCGCGCTCTTGGCCGTTTGGACTTGCGCCTTCTGGTATTGGGGCAAGGCGAAGAACGCGACGCCGCCTGCGATCATCGCGAGAATGGCGACGACGATCAGAACCTCGAACAGGGTCACGCCGCGCGCGCGCCGCCGCGTGAGGAGCGCTCGCACGCGAGCTGATTTCGGATTTTTCTGGGCCTTGGTCATGGGTGCTGCTCTTTCTTTCATTCGATTCGATCGAGACCGCCGGGCTCTCCGTCGGGGCCGTCACTCATGAGCTCGAACGGCGCTCCCTCGAAGCGGCCGGGGCAAACCAGACGGAGCGGTCGTCCCCAAGCGTCGCGGGGCACGCCGTCGCCGCGCGTCGTCTCGGCGACGGCGGCGAGCGTCGTCGGGCAGCCGCCGTCGTGATCCGCGATGTACGAGTCGACGGCGCGGCGTACGCCGAGGAGCGTCGCGCGCGTTTGGCGGACGCCCGCGTCTCGCCGCTCGTGAACGCCGATGGCGACCAAGATCCCGAGCACGCCGAGCACGCCGAGGAACGGCTTGAGCCGGCCGAGCCGCAGGAATCGACGAAGCCCGCCGCCCCGTCCTTCCCACGGGAACACGATGCGCTTCTGGGGGCCGAGCCGCATGCGTTCACTCCACGAGCTGATTCATCTGAATCAGCGGCATCAAGATGGCGATGGCGATGAACCCCACGGCGCCGCCGAGCAGCACGATCATGACGGGCTCGAGCAAGCTCGTGAGCGCCGCCACGCGAACCTCGACGTCGGCCTCGTACGACTTCGACACGTTCTCCAGCATCGCCTCGAGCTGACCCGTCTTTTCGCCGACGGCGATCATGTGCGTGACCATCGGGGGGAACGCCTTGCTGCGTTTGAGCGGCTCGGCGATGCTCTCGCCGCCGCGGATGGAGCCGATGGCTTCGCCGACGACCGCTTCGAGCTTCGCGTTCTCGAGGACGTTGCGACCGATCTCCATCGCGGTGAGCAGCTGAACGCCGCTCGAGAGCAGCGTCGAGAGCGTCCGAGAAAAGCGCGCCACCGCGACGAGCAGGATGAGCCGCCCGAAGAGCGGCGCCTTCAAGAGGAAAATGTCCCAGCGGAGCTTGCCCTTGGGCGTGCGCTTCCAGCGGCGAAACAGCCAGATCCCGAGCACCACGAGCGACAGGATGAGCCACCAGTAGCCGGCGACCGTGTCCGAAACGAAGATGAGGAGCTGGGTGTACCAGGGCAGCGCCTGGCCCAGGCTGTCGAACACCGTCTTCACCTTCGGAATCACGCCGACCATCAAGAAGCCGACGAGAGCGGACCCGATGATGGCCAGCAGCACCGGATACGCGAGCGCGCCGGCGACCTTGCTCTTGAGCCGCGACTGACCCTCCATGAAGTCGGCGAGGCGCTCGAGCACCGCCTCGAGCGTGCCCGATGCTTCGCCGGCGGCGATCATGTTCACGTAGAGCGGCGGAAACGTCTTCGGATGTGCTTCCAGGCTCTTCGCGAAGCTCGTGCCCGCGTTCAAGCTCTCCCGCACGTTCGTGAGGATGCGAACGAGCTGTTCGTTCTCGATCTGCTCGGTGAGGGCGCCGATCGACTCGAGCAGCGGGACGCCGGCGCGCACGAGCGTCGCGAGCTGGCGCGTCATGATGGCGATGTCGCTCGAGCCCGGCCGTTTGAAGACGGCGAACAGATCGATCTTGCGCCGGTCCTTCTCCTTTCGCTCGTTTTCCTCCGTCGCCTGCGTCAGCATCACGCCTTCGCGGCGGAGGATCATGCGCAGCGTTTTCGGGTTCTCGGCGTCCCGGAAGCCCTTGACGGCTTTGCCGGTCGCGACCTCGACTCCGCGGAATTCGAAGACCGCCACGGCATTCCCTCGCTACTCGTCGACGACGATGTCGTCTTGCGTCGCCGCAACGACTTCTTCCACCGTCGTCTTGCCCTCGAGCACCTTGCGCGCGCCGTCGTCGCGCAACGTATCCATGCCTTGCGTCTGAGCCGCGCGCTTGATGGTGCGCGCGTCCGCGTTGTCGAGCACGAGCCGGCCGACGACGTCGTCGGCGACGAGGAGCTCGTAGATCCCGAAGCGCCCCGTGAACCCTTTGTTGTCGCAGCGATCGCAGCCCTTGGCCCGGTAGAAGGTCGGGCGCTCCGCGTCGCGCCAGCCGATCGGTTGATACGGCACCCCGTGCACGACGTAACGCGGCGAGAGCACGCGCTCGTCGCGGCGCCGCGTGCGTTCCGGATCGATGCCGATCTGCTCGAGCTCGAATGCGCTGGCCTGGTACGGCTCCTTGCAGTGCTGGCAGAGCGAGCGCACGAGCCGCTGCGCGAGGATGGCCGCGACGGTCGAACGCACGAGAAATGCCTCGATGTCCATCTCGACGAGCCGCGTCACCGCCGAAGCGGCGTCGTTCGTATGGAGTGTGGAGAGCACGAGGTGGCCCGTCATCGACGCGTGAATCGCGATCTCCGCGGTCTCCTTGTCGCGGATCTCGCCGACGAGGATGACGTCGGGGTCCTGACGCAAGAAGGCGCGGAGAGCGCTCGCGAACGTGAGCCCGATCTTCGGCTGCACGTGCACCTGGTGAATCCCGCCGATTTCGTACTCGACGGGATCTTCCGCCGTGAGGATGTTGATGTCGGGCGTGTTGATGCGATTCAGACACGAATAGAGCGTCGTCGTCTTGCCGCTGCCGGTCGGGCCGGTGACGAGGATGATGCCGTCGGGGCGCTGGATCAGCTGATCCATCAAGTGATAGTCGCGTTGGGCGAACCCGAGCTCGGCCAGATCGAGCAGGACCGTCGACTTGTGGAGCAAGCGCATCACGACGCGTTCGGCGTCGCGGCTCGTCGGGATGGTGGAGACGCGCACGTCGATGCTACGGCCGCCGATCTTGCGCGAGATGCGGCCGTCCTGCGGCAGGCGTTTCTCGGCGATGTTCAGGCCCGCCATGATCTTCACGCGCGCGATCACCGCGCCCATGAACTGGCGACTCGCGCGCCGGGCGACGTAGAGCTGCCCGTCGACGCGGTAGCGCACGAGAACCTCGCGCTCCTCGGGCTCGATGTGAATATCGCTCGCTCGCTCCTTCACGGCTTGCGACAAGAGGCCGTTGACCCAGCGGATGATGGGCGCGTCCTCGTCCGAGTCGAGGATGTCGATCTCCTCTTCCTCTTCGTTCTTTTCGACCGGCTCGAGTTCGCTGATCTTCGTGCCCCGCTCGTACACGCGGTTGATCGCGTCGAACACCGATTCGGCGGGCGCCACGGTGAGCGCGATCGGCTTCTGGAACATGGCGCGCAAATCGTCGAGACCGGCCGTGTCGAGCGGATTCGAGCACGTCACCTCGACGAGGTCGTCGCGCTCGACCGTCACGAGCAGGCCGTGCGACTTCGCGTACGTGATGGGAAGCTTCGTGGCGGCGTCGGGCACTACCGCTTCGGAATCGACCCGTTCGACGAACGGCAAGCCGCACTCCGCCGCGAGCGCGCGCGCGACGTCGATCTCGGTCATGAGCTTCGCCTCGAGCACGAGCTCCACGAGCCCGCGCCACTTCTCCATCTGCTGGGCGTAGAGGGGCTCGAGCGCCTCGGGCGGGACCGCGCCGTGACGGACGAGGATGTTGCCGAGGACGCGCTGCGGGTTCATTCCACGCGCTCGACGTTCACGCTGCGGGCGATGGGGTTGATGATGATGGGCGACTCCACCTCCCCGCGACGGCCGCTGCCGCGCGGGCGCGCGGGCCGCGCCGGGGCCTTCTCGGCCGGCGCTTGCTGCGTCCGCGTGCGGTTCGTCTTCGCCGGCGCGGGGGTGAGCGACGAAGCGCCGCTCTCGCGGACCGACGTCGGGAGCTCGATCGGAGCAGTCGGTTCGCGTTCGCCTTCGTCGTCGCGCTCGCTCTCCTCCTCGAGAGCCGTCTGCTCCTCGATCTCGACGTACGACTTGCGAATGTCCTCGACGAGGCCGTTCGCACGCGACCAGTCGCGCGGCGGCCGCCAATCCGGGCTCTCGAACACGAAATAGCGATCGATGAACTCCTGGCGCTCCTGCATCTTGCGCTCGAAGATGCGCCTGAGGTCGCCCTGCTCGCGGATGACGTGGGGCGTCAGCACGAGGAGCAGGTTCGTCTTGCGCTTGATCGTGTTCGAATGCCGGAACAGCGCGCCCAGCACGGGAATATCGCCGAGGATCGGAACCTTCTCGCGCGAGGTCGTGTACTGATCCCGGATCAAGCCGCCGATCACGACGGTCTGCTGATCGGCGACGACGAGCGTCGTGTTCGCCGTGCGCTTGATGATCGGGATCGCTCCGAGCTGACCCACGGCCTCGCCGGGTGCGCTCGATTCCTGCTCGATCTCGAGGCGCACCTGGTTCGACTCGTTGATGTGCGGCGTCACCTTGATCTTGTTGCCGACGTCTTGGCGCGGAGCGCTGAAGCCGCTCGAAAAGCTGTTCAAGAAGGGGTTCAGCGACGCGTTCTGGCCCGCGCCGCCCGGAATCGGCGGCAGGGTGCCGCCGCCCACGTTGGTCTGGAGCGGGATGTTCTCGCCGATGTTGATCTCGGCCGCGACGTTGTCGGTGGCGAGGATGTGCGGCGTCGCCATGATGTTGGTCTTGCCGGCCGTGGCGAGCGCGTTCAGAACGACGCCGAAGGCGGGGATGCTCGCGCCCGTACCGAGCAGCGTCTGAGTGCCGGGGATCTCGCCGGCCCGCATGCCGACGGCGGAGCCTTCGAGCAGGTCGGTGTTGAGGGGCAGCGACATCGAGTTCTGCGCCTTGAACCCGCCGACGAGCAGCGGGTCCTGCGGGCCGCCGCCGAAGCTGTGCCCGCCGTGGAACGAAACGCCGAGATCGAGCGTGTCCGAGACCGAGAGGTCCATGATGACCGCCTCGATGAACACCTGGCGCCGCGGCCGATCGAGCTTGTCGATGACGAGGCGCAGCGTCGCGTAGTCGTGACCCGAGGCCGAGACGAGCAACGAGTTCGTGCTCTTGTCGGGCGTCACGCGGACCTCGCCTTCGAACATGCCGTTCGCCGCGGCGGCGCCGGCCGCAGCGGCCTGCCCCTTGGGCGCTTGCCCCGCCAGCATCTGCGTGAGCGTCGCCGAGAGCTCTTCGGCGATCGCGTGCTGGAGCTTCAGGACGTGAACCTTGCTTGAGTCCGTCCCCTGCTTGTCGATGATCTTCAGGAGCTCGAACATACGGAGGTAGGCGTCTTCGGTACCGACCACGATGAGCGCGTTCGAGGTGTCGTCCGCGACGACGCGCGTGAGACCGGAGCCTCCCTTCGC
This sequence comes from Polyangiaceae bacterium, assembly GCA_036374535.1. Classification (GTDB taxonomy): domain Bacteria; phylum Myxococcota_A; class Polyangia; order Polyangiales; family Polyangiaceae; genus PMG-095. The sequence goes on along the minus strand of DASUTR010000842.1, from coordinate 4,390 downwards.
GGGACCGGGGGGCTGCCCGGGCGCGGCGGGCGCCGTACCCATCTCGAAGAGCTCGTTCAAGCGCTTCGCCATGTCCGCCGCGGAGCCGTGGCGCACGGGTTCGATCCACATCTTCTGACCCGAACCGCCGACGTCGACTTCTTCGACGATGCGAATCAGGCGTCGCACCTGCGTGGCCGTGTCGGTGATGATGAGCAGTCGGCCGGGCGCGTACGGCGTGATGTCGCCGTCCTTGCTCTTGAACTTCGTGAGGATCGGCAGGAGCTCGTCCGGGGACGCGTTCTCGAGGCGGTAGAGCCGGGTGATGTAGCGATCGGCGTCCGGGACGGGCTCACCGCGCGCGACGATCGGCGTCGGCTGCATGGCGACGCCCGCGCTGTCGATGATCTTCATGAAGCGGCCGTGCGGCACGACCGTCATGCCGTTCGCCTCGAGGATCGAGAGAAACGCCTGGTATGCCTCGTCGAGCGTGACCGGCTCCGGAGCGACGACCGTCGCCTTGATCTGACGGACCTTGGCTCCGTAGATGAAGCGCCGTCCCGTGAGACCGCTGATGTGGTTCACGAGCTCGGCGAGATCGGCGTCCTGGAGGTTGAACTTGACGAGGTGCCCGCCGGGCTTGGCCCTGAACGGCACGTCGGTCGCCTGCGCGATCTTCTCCATGTTCGTGGGCGGCGGCGGCGCGGCGCCCGGCGGTGTCGGCTCGGGGATCACGGGAGCGGCGACGGGCGGCGTCGCGGCGGCGGGTTCCGCGGCCTTGCCCGTCTCCGCGGCTTTTTCGCGACGAGCGCGGCGCGCTTCGCGCGCTTCTTTCGCACGGTCCCGCGCCTTGCGCGTGAGCACGCGCGGCGAGTCCGCCGGGGCGGGGGCGGGATCTTGAGCGATCGCGGGGTCCGTGATCGTCACGGCCAACAAGGCGGAGAGCAATGCAGGGCGAAGGGGCGACAAGTTCGTTCTCACTTGATCCGGTAATCGATGCTCATGGGCGCGCCGCGACGCGTCACCTTGACGTTGAGGTTGCCCGCGGTGCGGAGCCGGGCGTACGCCTCGAGCGCTTTCTCGGGGCTCGCCATGTTGAAGCCGTTGATCGTCTCGAGGCGGTCGCCGTTCTGGAGACCGAGCGTTCCGAGGAGCGTGTCGGGACGGATCCCGAACAGCCGGACGCCGACCACCTTGCCGTCCTTCTGCTCGGGAACGATGCGCGCCGAGCGCATGAGGTCCGCCTGATTTTCGAGGATCTTGTCGACGACCGAGCGATCGACGTGGAACTCGGTGTCGCTGACCTTCTGGATCTTCGCGGCGATGTCGGGCGGCACCGTGCTCGGGCCGCGGCCCGTCGTCGGAGGCGGCGCTTCGGGCGCCGCCGTGGGAGCCGGAGCCGGAGCCGCCCCCGGAGGCGGCTGCACGCGGAAAAGGAGCGCCTGACAGAGGGCACTCGCGTTCGAAAGCCAAACCGCGGGGCTGTGCTCGCGGGGGTTATAGCCGATGAACTCGATCTTGCGCCCGCCCACGTCGTCTCCGACGCGTCGCATGCGCGGCCGTGGCTCGCCGGAGCCCTGGAGCGCGGCGACCGACCAGAGCGGATCGTGGGATTCGGTCACGATGAAAACGCTCACGCCATCGCACGGGGTCGCGGCGAGCGGATCGGTGACCTCGAGCTGTTCGGGTTTCGGAACGGGGATCTCCTGCGCGCTCGGGTCGAGGGGTCCCGTGACGGAATCGAACGGATTGCGCTTGAGAATCGCTTCGCCGGTAGGGTGCTCGATCACGGCGACGGCCGTCGAACCACGCGCCGCGCCGCCCGGCGCCGCGCTCGGCGCCGCTGCGACGAACGCAGCACCGACGAGCTCGTTTGCGCCCGACGCTTGGAAGTACGCGGCGAGCGCCACCAGGAGCAGCACGATCGCCGGGAAGTACTTCCTGAAGAGAGGGTCCAATGCCACGGGTCCGGAGCGAACTAAGCGAGCGGCGTGCCAGCCGCTACCTAGCCCATGAAATCCCTGAAACTCCAGGTCTTTTTGTGCGGTCGCCGCCGAAGGCGGGGCCTGGGCTCGCCATCCTGACGAAGAGTGGCCTTCCAGCGGGGGCGCGCTGACAGATTGTCAGTGCCGGATCGGGTGCGAGCGAGGGGCGTTCGAGCCGCGGCGAGCGCTCTCAGACGGGCTGGGACTCGTTCTCGCCGAGCTTTCGGTAAATGGTGCGCGTCGAGATGCCGAGGAGCTGGGCGGCGAGCGGCTTGTCCCCCTGCGCATGCTTGAGGGTTTCCTTGATCATCCGGAGCTCGACTTCTTCGAGGGGCGTTCCGATCGAAAACGTGAGATCCGACGGAGCGGCCGCCGCGGCCCGCGCGATCGCGTCCGGCAGATCGTCGAGGCTGACGCTCTCTCCACGGCACAGCACCGCGGCGCGTTCGATGACGTTCTCGAGCTCGCGCACGTTGCCGGGCCAGGTGTAGTCGACGAGGCGGCCGAGAACGTCGGGCGGGATCGTGAGGCGCGCGCGCGCGTTCTTCTTGCAGTACAGGCCGACGAAGTGATCGACGAGCAAAGGAACGTCCTCGCGACGCGCTCGCAGCGGCGGCGCGGTCACGGAAATGACGTTGAGCCGGTAATAGAGATCCTCGCGAAAGCGGCCGGCGTCCACTTCGGCTCGCAAGTCGCGGTTCGTCGCCGCGATGATGCGGGCGTCGCTCTTCACGGTGTTGCCGCCGACCGGCTCGTACTCCCCCTCCTGTAAGACGCGCAGAATCTTCACCTGAACCGCCGGGCTGAGCTCGCCGATCTCGTCGAGGAACAGCGTGCCACCCTTGGCGCGAGCGAAGCGCCCCTCGCGACGGCCGACCGCGCCCGTGAACGCGCCGCGCTCGTGACCGAACAGCTCGGCTTCGAGAATGCTCTCCGGTATCGCCGCGCAGTTGACGGCTACGAACGGGCCGGGCCGCCCGCTTTTCTCGTGGATCGAGCGCGCAATCAGCTCCTTTCCCGTACCGCTCTCGCCGAGGATCAGCACCGTCGCGCTCGACGGCGCCGCTTGCGCCGCCACGTCGAGCACACGCCGGAGGGCCGCGCTCTGGCCGACGATCTCGCGCGTCGTGAGCAGCTTGAGTTCGCGGCGGAGCGAGCGGTTCTCGACGACGAGCGACTGGCGCTCCGCTGCTTTGCGCACGCTCTTGACGATCGTCATGCGCTTGAGCGGCTTCTCGACGAAGTCGTAGGCGCCCTCGCGCATCGCCTGAACCGCCACCTCGACGGTGCCGTACGCCGTCATCATCACGACCTCGGTGTCCGGCGCGACCTCTTTGAGCGCTCGCATGAGCTCGAGACCGCTCGTCCCGGGCATCATCAAATCGGTGAGCACCACTTCGACGCGGTGACGGCGCGCGACCTCGAGCGCCGTCTTCGCGCTGTCCGCCGACAGGACGCGCATGCCTTCGCGCTCGAATATCTTTTCGAGGGACGTGCGATTGCTCGGCTCGTCGTCGACCACGAGAACGGTAATTTCGGCTCGGCCGCCCTGCGTCGCGTCGTCACCCTCGTTCGCCATGTTGACTCCCGTTGAGACAACATGTCACGAGGTTGATCTCCTGTCAAAGCTTTGTCAAAAGGCCGGTTGCGTCAGAAGGTCAACCCTTCTTTTCGAGCTCGCGAAGCTCTTTCGGCATGGCGAAATCCTGGGGGCGAAGCACCAGCCGTTCCACCCGTTGCCCCTGAGCCAGGCCGTCGACGATGGCGCCGAGATCGCTCTCCTGCACCCGTCCGTAGAAAAAGTCGTCGGGCTCGACGGCGATCGTCGGCCCTACCCAGCACGTGTCGAGGCAGCTCGAGGTGCACGCGCGGACCTCGTGGTCGGCGAGCCCCCGCTCCTTCAGCAGCGTCTTCAGCTTGGCGTGGAGCTCGACCGCGCCGCGCGCGGCGCACGAGCCCTTCGGGGTGCCGTCGGGACGGCGGTTCACACAGACGAACAGGTAACGCTTGCGTTTGGCCATCGGGGACGCGCCGTCGCGCGCCGGTGAACCTTAGCCTATCTCTCGATGGTGCGGCAGCCGAGCTTCACCTGCACGGAGCCGCCGAGGGTCGACGTGAGCGTGCCGCACGTCGAGGGACACGCGACGATACGCGTCGGCGTGCCGCTCGCAGGATCGGGGTCGTAGTACCAGCCGCCGCCCACCTCGGCACAGCGATCGAGGCCGCCGACGACGCGCGGAATGTCCGTCGGCACCTGCGCGGCGTCGTTGAGCACGACGTTCACGTAGTTGAAATCGAGCACCTGGCCCACGGGCGGCGTCGGAATCTGGAACTCGCAGCCGAGGCGCGACGCGCGAATTTCGGCGAGCTTGGCGGCAAACTCGGCATTCACGCTGTTGCCCGACGCGTCCACCATGTACGCCTGG